>JBFGFW010000016.1:0-13495 GCA_041579395.1 Sulfitobacter sp. | reverse complement strand
CAGTTCACGGGTCGGTGCCAGTACGAGGCCGCGCACGGTGCGCGGTTCGGGGCGGCCTTCCATCTCCAACATCTGCGCAATCAGGGGCACGCCAAAGGCGGCCGTCTTGCCGGTGCCGGTCTGGGCAAGGCCCATCACGTCGCGGCCGTTCATGGCGTGCGGGATAGCCTGGCTTTGGATCGGGGTCGGGTCCGTCATTCCCATTTTAGTCAGGGCTGCCACCAAACGGCGCGGCAGGTTCATCATGTCAAAATCGCTCATGTGTTCGTCTTTCCAAGGTCCGGAACCAAAGGCCCGGACCCGTATAAATCACGCGCCCACCATCGGGTGCAGCGCGAGGGACGCAAAGCAGATCGCAGGGGCCGGCCTAATGCCAACACCCTGTCTGTTGCGCTTGGCCCCACGCGTGATTTTGGGAACATCGGCGGCCTTATCTCTCAGCAATATGAAGGCCATATGGGCCAAAGGGCTGAACTGCTCACGCGGCAGAAGGCTTCGCTTGACCCCCAAATGGGCGCTTTGCCGGGCAAAGTCAACCGCCGTGGCGCAGATAGGTCAGTGGCGGTCGGTGCGCGCCAGCATCAGCGGCAACAACCCGCTGAGCACAAAAAGCCGCATCATGTGACAGGCCGCCACGAATCCCGGCACCACACCCAGCACGGCCCCCATCGCGATCATCGTCTCGAAGCCGCCGGGAGCAAAGGCCACCAGAATATGCGCCAGCGGCATGCCAAGCGCCAATGCCACCGGCACCGATGCCAACAGCGCCAGCGTGACCGCCACTCCCGTCACCGCAATGCCCGCCGCCAGCCCACCGGCCAGATCATCAAAGCCAATACCGGAAAACCGCGTGCCGATCAGCGCCCCCAGCACCAGATAAGCCGGCAGCACCAGCCAGAACGGCATCACGCCGGGGGCGATGCCGGTCAGATGCCCCGCTGCCGACACGACCATGGGGCCGATCAGCATCGGCGCTGGCACCTGAAGCCGCCCCAACGCCAGCCCTGCCCCGGCCCCAAGGACCAGCATCACCAGCGTTACGCCCACACCCATCAGCGGCCCCTGCGGTGCGATGGCCCCGGCCAGATCAACCCCCATCGCCAACGCCGCAAAGGGCACGATCAGCGTCAGCGACAACAGGCGCACCGATTGCGTGGTCGACACCCGTGCCACCTGCCCCCCCACATCTGCCGCCGCCATCGCCAGAACAAAGCTAAGGTGCCCCGGTGCGGCGGCCAACAGCGCCGAGCGGTTGTCAAAACCAAAATACCGCGCCAGCAACCATCGAGAAAGCAACAGCATCACCCAGATCATGCCGGCCATCATCACAAAGGCCAGCGGCCAGCGGATCATCGTATCCAGCGCGTTGCGGTCAAACCCCGCCCCCACGGCCAGCCCGATCACCACGAAACAAGCGTTGCGCACCGACAGCGACACCCCCATGCGCAGCCCCGCAAGCCCCGCCAAAGACACCAGAACCGCCGGACCGACCAACATGTAAATCGGGGCCCCCACGGCCCATCCCACCAACGCGCCCACGCCACCCACGGCCACGGTAAGCGCGGTGGTGCGCAGATCAAGGGGGGGACGCGGCCAATTCATAAGCGCCTTGCTAACATCCGGTGCGGCGCTTCACCAGAAGTCACACAAGGCCCACTTGCGCATCCCGCGCCAGTTCGGCATGGGTCGCGCAAGACTTACCCAAGGGACAGACACCAATGGACAATCTGCGCGGCGCTTTGATCATGGCCCTGTCGATGCTGGGCTTTGCCATCGAAGATATGTTCATCAAGTTGATGGGCAGCGAGATCCCGATCGGGCAGATCATCTTTATCCTGGGTGTCGGCGGCGCGTTCTGCTTTGGCGTGCTGGTCCGCATCAAGGCGCAGCCGCTGTTTGAACGCCCGATGCTGACTTCGCCGATCCTGCTGCGGGCCGTGGGCGAAATCATCGGCACGCTTGGCTTCGTGTCGGCGATCGTGCTGACGCCGATTTCGTCCGCCTCTGCGATCTTGCAGGCGACGCCGTTGGTGGTGACGCTTGGGGCCGCGCTGTTTCTGGGCGATCCGGTCGGCTGGCGCCGGTGGAGCGCGATCCTGGTCGGTCTGTTCGGCGTGATCCTGATCATCCGGCCGGGCATGGAAAGCTTTCAGGCGCTGTCGCTGTTGGCCGTCGTGGGCGTGTTCGGGCTGTCGCTGCGCGATCTGGCGACCCGGCGCGTGCCCACAAGCATCACCAGTTTCCAACTGTCATTTCTGGCCTTCGTGGCCCTGATCCCGGCCAGCCTTTTGTACATGGCGGGCACCGGCACGTCGTTTGTCCCTATGACGGGGCTGCAATGGGTTTTCATGATTTCGGCGCTGGCGATCGGCATGGTCGCCTATTACGGCATCGTGGCGGCGATGCGGGTCGGCGAGATCAGCTTTGTTACACCGTTTCGCTATACGCGCCTGCTGTTCGCAATGGTCGTCGGCATCGCCATCTTTAACGAGCGTCCCGACATGCTGACCTATGTTGGCGCAACCATCATTGTGGCGTCGGGCATCTATACGGTATGGCGTGAGCGCAAAGTCAAACATCTGGCCTAAGGCGCTTTTCGTCCCGGCCATACCCGCGAAACGCCCATAACTCTGCCCCACCCGGCAAAAGGATTTCATTACATGAGCACGATCATCGACATTCACGCCCGCGAAATTCTGGACAGCCGGGGCAATCCCACGGTCGAGGTTGATATCACACTTGAAGATGGCACCATGGGCCGCGCGGCAGTGCCTTCGGGGGCTTCGACAGGTGCCTATGAGGCGGTCGAGCGGCGCGATGGTGACAAGGCCCGCTACATGGGCAAGGGCGTGCTGGACGCCTGCGCCGCCGTGAACGGCGAAATCGCCGATGCGCTGGTCGGCGTCGATGCCACCGAACAGGTTGAAATCGACGGTTTGATGATCGAACTGGATGGAACCGACAACAAGGAACGTCTGGGGGCCAACGCAATTTTAGGCGTGTCGCTGGCCACCGCAAAGGCCGCCGCAGATTACTGTTCGCAACCGCTGTTTCGCTATGTCGGCGGCACGTCGGCGCGGATGCTGCCGGTTCCGATGATGAACATCATCAACGGGGGCGAACACGCTGACAACCCCATCGACATTCAGGAATTCATGATCATGCCGGTGGCCGCAGAGAACATCCGCGATGCCATCCGCATGGGTGCCGAGGTGTTCCACACGCTGAAAAAAGAACTGTCGGATGCCGGCCTGGCCACCGGTGTAGGCGACGAAGGTGGCTTTGCGCCCAACATCAACTCCACCCGCGACGCGCTTGATTTTATTCTGAAATCCATCGAAAAAGCGGGATATAGACCGGGCGACGACATCTATCTTGCCCTCGATTGCGCCGCGACCGAATATTATAAGGACGGCACCTATGTGCTGTCTGGCGAAGGCAAGACCCTGTCCAGCGGCGAGAACGCCGATTATCTGGCCGCCCTGTGCGACGACTACCCGATCATCTCGATCGAGGACGGCATGTCAGAGGATGACTGGGACGGCTGGAAAATGCTGACCGACCGTCTTGGGGACAAAGTGCAACTGGTGGGCGACGATCTGTTCGTGACCAACCCCGAGCGCCTTGCCGACGGGATTGCGCGCGGCTGCGCCAATTCAATGTTGGTGAAGGTCAACCAGATCGGCACGCTGTCGGAAACCCTGCAGGCCGTCGATATGGCGCACAGGGCGGGATATACCAACGTAATGTCGCACCGGTCAGGCGAGACCGAAGACGCAACCATCGCCGATCTGGCCGTCGCCACCAACTGCGGTCAGATCAAGACCGGGTCACTGGCGCGCTCTGACCGGCTGGCGAAATACAACCAGTTGATCCGCATCGAAGAAGCGCTTGGCGTCACGGCGCGATATGCTGGCCGCACGATCCTAAGGGGTTGATCGTCACTCCGTTGGTCAAAGCGACTGTCAGGTAATATCGCGTAAAAGCGCACACTTCAGGCGCGTTTTGGTGCATTCTTGGGGCTCCGTGATGCCAAGCGGTGCAGCCTTAGCTGCCAATGCGCGCCAACAAGGCGCGCTTGGTGAAGCCAATCCGAATTCTATCGGTGCGGTCCGTGGGCATCTGCATGGTCAACTGGAGCATCGGGGCATCCGCGCCGAGGGTTGAGTTCATCTGAATGGTGGCGACGAACTTGCCGATGGCCGCTGGACGCACATTTTTGACGGTGCCGACAATTTGCCGATCGGCTGTTAAGATGGTCGCACCCAAGATGTCCTTAAGCGACGCAATAGATATTGCCTTGGTCTTTTGTGTGGGATTGTTGTTTGTGGGCAATGGTTTGGCCCGCTGGGGTTCCGCCGCAGCAGCGCGCCCCGTCACGATGCCCGAGCTTGTCCCAACCTTGTCGATTGCGCCCGCGTTCATACCTATGCCGTTACTATTTGCGGCCACATCAACATCGAGTGCCAACAGAGAATTGACGGTCATCACGGAATTCCCCAATCCTGTTACGATTTTGACGAATTTGGTCATTGCAGTCACCTTTTAAAATCTGGAACGGCGCTTGCTGAATGCTGTTCGAGGGCCCGTCGTGATGAACACACGAGTCCGTTTTACGAAAAGTCGCAATAGTTCCTGGAAACAGACTGTTTCCAGATGACAAACACGGCAGCCATAGATTTAAATATTTGATTTTAATATATAAAAAATCAACTTCATGCGTGGGGGACTCTAGTCGGCGCGCTGCAAAGGCAGGCTAACGGTGCCGCCGCCCACCGCCGCACTGACGCCCGTTGTGCCGGGGCAGGACGTGGGCAAGCCACGTGCCACGCGCACGGCCAGATAGCCGAACGCCTGCGCTTCCAGCATGTCACCGTCCAACCCGATGTCTTCGATTGGGGCAACGGGGCAGTCCAGACTCACCGCCAGCATTTGCATCAATACCGGGTTGTGCCGTCCGCCGCCTGTGACCAGGACCCGGTCTGGCAGACGCGGGCAATGGGCCATCGCTTCGGCAACTCCGGCGGCGCACATCGCGGTCAGCGTGGCGGCGGCGTCGGCGTCAAACAACTCTCCCACCAGCGCCACCATTTCCGCAAAATCGTTTCGGTCCAGTGACTTCGGCGGCATTCTTGCAAAATAGGGCTCTGCCAGAAACAGCTCAAGCGCGCCGGTCTCGACCGTGCCTTGCGCCGCCAGCTTACCGCCCTTGTCAAAGGCCAGCCCCAGCCGTGCCTGCATCAAATCGTTGATCGGCGCATTGGCGGGCCCGGTGTCAAACGCCAGCAACGCACCCGCCGCTTCGGGCCGCGCGATGCCGGGGTCCACCCAGGTCAGATTGCCCACACCGCCAAGGTTCAGAAATGCGACCGGCCCGGTCAGCCCCGCAAAGCGCGCGCAGGCGTGGTGAAAGAATGGGGCCAGCGGTGCCCCCTCGCCGCCCAATTGCACGTCGGCGCTGCGAAAATCCCAGACTACGGGCCGCCCCAGCGTTTCTGCCAGAACAGCACCGTCGCCCACCTGCAACGTGCCCTGCTGGCGTGGCGCATGGGCCAGCGTCTGGCCGTGAAAGCCGATCAGATCGACCTCGGTGAAACCGCGCAAGGCCGCCAAATGGGCAGTTTCGACCACTTGCGCCGCGGCCTGCACTTCTGGCCCCGACCATTTACCGAAACCAGCCGCAATCACGCGCCGCTCATCAGCCAAATATTCGCGATACCCCGACGCGCCAAAGCCCAGAATTTCATGGCCATCGGTTTGGATTATGGCGACATCCACGCCATCCAGCGACGTGCCGCTCATCGCGCCGACGGCCGTCAACGGGCCGGTTTTTGGGATACCGTGTCGGTGGGCCTTATTCATGGCCTTTTCCTTTGTCTGCTCAGCACATATAGAGTGCACCACCACCCAAGCTGAGGGCAAGCGCCATGACATACCACCCCAAATCCGAATTCATTCGCATCATGATGGAACGCGGCTTTCTTGCGGATTGCACCGACTATCAGGGATTGGACGAGGCCCTGCTGAAAGGTGCGCAGCCCGGCTATATCGGTTTTGACGCAACGGCCAAGTCGCTGCACGTGGGGTCGTTGATTCAGATCATGATGCTGCGCTGGCTGCAAAAGACCGGCGGCAAGCCGATCACGCTGATGGGCGGCGGCACCACCAAGGTGGGCGATCCGTCGTTTCGTGCCGACGAACGCCCCCTGCTGACCCCCGAACAGATCGACGACAATATTGCCGGCATCAAACAGGTGTTCAGCGCCTACCTGACCTACGGCGACGCGCCGTCGGACGCGCTGATGATCAATAACGCCGAATGGCTGGACGATTTGAACTACCTTGATTTCCTGCGCGACATCGGGCGGCATTTTTCGATCAACCGGATGCTGTCGTTTGAGTCTGTGAAATCCCGGCTTGACCGCGAACAGTCGCTGTCGTTCCTGGAATTCAACTATATGATCCTGCAAGCCTATGATTTCATGGAGCTTCACCGACGCTATGGCTGTATCCTGCAAATGGGCGGATCGGACCAGTGGGGCAATATCGTCAACGGCATCGACCTGACACGCCGGGTGATCGATGGCGAAGTCTACGGGCTAACATCCCCGCTGCTGACCACATCAGACGGCAAGAAGATGGGAAAATCGCAGTCCGGCGCGATCTGGCTGAACCCCGACATGCTAAGCCCGTACGAATTCTGGCAGTTCTGGCGTAATACCACCGACGCTGACGTGGGCCGGTTCCTCAAGCTTTACACTGAGTTGCCGGTCGATGAATGTGACCGACTGGGCGCACTGGAGGGGGCCGAGATCAACGAGGCCAAGATCCGGCTGGCCAACGAGGTTACGACCCTGCTGCACGGCGCAGATGCGGCGGCAGCGGCCGAAGCAACCGCGCGTGAAGTCTTTGAAAAAGGCGGTGTGGGCGACGATCTCCCGACCCTGACCCTAAGCACGGCAGAGATTGGCGACGGGATTTCCATCGTGCAGTTGATCGTCAAGGCGGGCCTTGCCGGATCTGGTAAAGAAGCCAAACGCCTGATCTCTGAAAACGGAGCGCGGATCAATGACGAACCACTGACCGATGCGGGCCTGATGATCAACACTGCCGCACTGGCGTCCCCCATCAAGCTAAGTGCGGGCAAAAAGCGCCATGCGTTGGTTCAATTAGAGTAATTCAGCGAAGGGGCGGCACCGCCTGCCCCTTCAGCTGTCGGCTTTTTCCTCAAGCATCATCCATTCCGCTTCGGCATCCTGCAACTTCTCGTGGCGTTGAACCAAAGCATCTGTCGCTTTTTGGAATTTGACCGGGTTTTCCGAATAAAGCGCCGGGTCGCTCATCAATTCTTCGAGCTTGGCAATCTCGGCCTCAAGCCGCGCAATCTCGGCGGGCAATGCCTCCAACCGGTGTTTCTCGGTAAAGCTCAGGCCCGATTTTTCAGCGGCTTTGGGTTTTTCGCCCTTCACGCCCGGTTTGGCCTTGGCCAGCACGCTTTGCTCAAAGTCGTCCTGCTGGCGCTGCGCCAGATAATCCGTCCAGCCGCCCGCATAGACCGTGGCCTTGCCGTCGCCCTCCATGGCGATGGTGGTCGCGGCGACCCGGTCCAGAAAATCGCGGTCGTGGCTGACCAGCAGCACGGTGCCGTCATAGGTGCTAAGCAATTCCTGCATCAAGTCCAGCGTTTCCACGTCCAGATCGTTGGTCGGCTCATCCAGCACCAGCATGTTGCTGGACCGGGCCATGATTTTGGCCAGCAGCAGCCGCGCCTTTTCACCCCCCGACAGCGAACGCACGGGCGCACGGGCCTGCGCCTCGTCAAACAAAAACTCCTTCAGATATCCGACAACATGCTTCGGCATGCCGCGCACAAGGATCTGGTCCGCCTTGCCGGACACACGCATTTCGGGATCGCCCGTCAGACTGTCCCACAGCGACATGTCCCCGTCCAACTGCGCCCGCGCCTGATCGAACAAGGCGATCTCAAGGTTGGTGCCCAGTTTGATCGTGCCGGTGTCAGGCTCTTCCTTGCCGATCAGCATGTTCAACAGCGTGGTCTTACCGACGCCATTGGGACCGACCAAAGCGATGCGGTCGCCGCGCTGAATGGTGATGTCGAAGGGGCGCAAAATCGATTTGCCGCCAAACGACTTGGTGATGCCCGTCGCCTCAACCACCTTGCGGCCAGACTTTGGCCCGGCTTCCAGCGCCATGGCGGCTGCCCCCTGCCGGGTGATCTGGCTGGCGCGCTCGGCACGTAACTCCTGCAAGGCGCGTACACGGCCCTGGTTGCGCTTGCGCCGGGCCGAAATACCCTCGACCGCCCACCGGGCCTCGGCCTTGATCTTACGGTTCAGCTTGTGGCGCTGCATGTCCTCTTCTTCCCACATCTGGTCGCGCCACGCCTCGAACCCGCCAAAGCCGATTTCCTGCCGGCGCGTTACACCGCGATCAATCCAAAGCGTCGCACGGGTCAATTCGCGCAGGAATGCCCTATCGTGAGAGATGATGACGAACGCGGCGCGTGTATTCTTCAACTCGTCTTCCAACCAGCGGATCGCTTCGATGTCCAGATGGTTGGTCGGCTCGTCCAGCAACATCAATTCGGGCTCGGATGCCATCAGCCGGGCCAGGGCCGCGCGCCGTCGCTCGCCGCCGCTGGCCGTGCTGACGGGGCGCGCGGGGTCGAACTTCAGCCCCTCGCCCGCGCGCTCCACCTTGTACATCTCCGACGGGTCCAACCCGTGGGCGGCAAAATCGCCAAGCGTCTCGAACCCGGTCAGATCCGGGTCTTGCTCCATATAGCCGACGGAAACGCCCGGCCCCACGATCACTTCGCCACTGTCCGGCTCGACGATGCCCGCCATGACCTTCATCAACGTGGATTTGCCCGACCCGTTGCGGCCAACCAGCGCCAGCCGGTCGCCCGGCTGGACGACAAGGGACATATCTTCGAACACGGGATTGCCGCCGAATGTCAGCGTGATCTCGTTAACTTGTAAAAGGGGTGCGCGTGCCATGGGTGCCAGCTATCGCCGCGCCGGGGTCAGGTCAATAACCCCTGTTCCAAATGGTCTAAAATCCTCGCCGAAGGCAAGGAATCTCTTAGGCCAACCCGCGCAGCAGACGCTTGCGGCCCTCTGGGATCGCCGCGATTTCAAGCCCGGTGAACACATGCAGGGTGTTCATCTGCCGGTCGACGACCGCATGATCGCTGACCCACCCCCCCATCAGCAGATAGGTCCGCAACAAGGGCGGCATGTGCTGCATCGCCGCCCGGAGGTTCAGACTGGCTGAAACAGGTTTGGCGAATCGTACGATCCGCAAAGCTTTTTCGCCGGGCCGCCACGGTGCAGGCCCCAGATGACGGGCGCGCAGCAGCGCAAAGACATCTGCGAATTTCGCAGGGTCGGTGCCCGCAAAGGACGTACAGCCAAACAGCAAGCCGACCCTCTGCGCATCCACAAGACCGGTCAACGCCGCCCAGGCGATGCGCACCACATCGGGATCCTGAACGCCGGGATGAACGCAGAACCGGCCCAATTCCATTGTCAGCCCGGAAGACGATGCCAGCCCCGCCAGATCATAGAACTGCGCGGCATAGCTTTGGCCAAGGCCAGCCGCTTGAAAAATTCCGACGCGATAACAGCACACCGTGCGTCCGCCATCACGCTCGCGCACCAGTACATGCTGCTGGCGGGCGTCAAAATCGTCGCGGTCGTGGGACGTGGTCAGGCCAAAGGCCAGCGCCCGCAGCGCCTGAGCGTCTTCGATATCCTGCGGTGTCGTGGCCGGTACCGCCCGGTACTTCCCCCGGATCAGGCCTGCGAAACCAGCGGCAGACGGCGCGGTCACAAGGCATCAAACCGGAAGCTGCCGGCATTCATAGCGCGGCGTCGCTATCCGGCAACTGCGGCCGGGTTGAAGCGGCCGATGTTGCCCAACAGCTGCCGAATGAACGATTTGTCGCTGATCGGAGAACTGGTGACCCGCCGGTCCAGCGTAATCACGTTGCCCCGCTCAAGTCCGAACCGCTCGACATTCTGCACTACGCCATCTGCGCTGAAACTGACCGCGACAACTTCGCGTTCAACTTCCCTGGCGGCAAGAAACCCCATCGCCTTGCGCCGCGAACGCACGTAGTAGTAGCCCGAATTGGTCAGCAACCCAGCCGAGGCCGGAACCCCCACTGTCTGGGCCACCGTGTCGCGCGTGTCGCGGCCGACGGTAATTTTTTCCAGATCTTCCTGTGGTGGAATATAGCCGTGGTTTTGGTATTGCGGCGCACATGCCCCAAGAAGCAGAGCGGCCCCCAGAACAGAGGCCGCCAGAAGTGGCTTTTTGACATGGCGATCGTTACGCATTCTTGGTGCCCTCTTGCCCTTGGGGATCATGGCTTTTATCTCGCATACACTAAGCACGCCCTATGGTTCAAGAAACGAAAGCATCTCATCATGTCTCGCACGCCCCCCAGCCCAACAGCCTTGCGCGTCGCAGATCTGCCGCAAAATGCGCAAACACCTTTCTCCCTGCGCCCAGACGCAGATCATTTGCGCCAGATCGCCGACGATCTGGGTCTGACCTCTCTGCGCAAATTAGTGTTCAAGGGAACGCTGACAGCACTTGGTAAGACCGATTGGCGGCTGGATGCGCGTTTGGGGGCCACCGTCGTGCAGCCCTGCGTGGTCACTTTGGAGCCGGTGATGACCCGCATCGACACCGACATCATCCGTCTTTTCATCAAAGATTACGTCGAACCCGACGAGCCCGAGGCGGAAATGCCCGAAGATGACCGCTCTGAACCTTTGGCGGCCTGGATCGATCCCGTGGCCGTGATGATTGAAGCCTTGGCGCTGGAAGTGCCCGAATACCCCCGTGCAGCAGACGCCGAACTGGGTCAGGTCATCTATACCAAACCCGGCGATGCGCCGATGACGGACGAAGACGCGCGGCCCTTTGCCGGGCTGGCCGATCTGCATCAGAAACTGGACGACAGCAAAGACTGACCCACACCAAAACCGCGCCAAATCCCTGTAAAATGGGGTTGCATTGGCAAAGTTTCGCAGTATTTTGCGTCCTTCACCCCAATTAAGGTTGGACATCGGATAGGCATAGGCCTAAACGCACGTCACGCCCAAACCGGGAGTTGATCTGAAACACGGTCGTCTTTGGCACCACGCCGATGAACGACCCCGAAGGCAAAGGCACCAGACATGGCTGTCCAACAGAATAAAGTTTCCAAATCGCGTCGCAACAACCGACGCGCGCACGATTCGCTTACTGCAGCAAATCCAAATGAATGCCCAAACTGTGGCGAGCTGAAGCGCCCGCACCACATTTGCGCCGCTTGCGGGCACTACGATGACAACGAAGTCGTCGCGATGGCAGAAGAAGTCGATCTCGACGAAGACGCGGCCTAAGCTGGCCCTGTCAACCGCAGTTCAAAAGAGGCTTCGCACCAGATGACGGTTCCGTCCGATCAGGCTACCGCGAAAGCTCAGCGCACCCTCATCTCAGTCGATGCGATGGGTGGTGATCAGGGCCCGGCAACAGTTGTTGCCGGGTGTTCTGAATCTGCGGCCAAAAACGACAACATCAGTTTCGTGCTGCACGGCCCCGCGGCCGAGCTTGAACCGTTGGTCGCCAAGCGTCCCGAGTTAAAGGGCCGCTGCATCATCCGCGACGCGCGCGATGTGGTGACGATGGACGACAAGCCCAGCAATGTCGTGCGCAATGGCAAAGACACTTCGATGTGGTCCGCCATCGAATCCGTCCGCTCGGGCGAAGCATCCGTTGCGGTCAGTTGCGGCAACACCGGCGCGCTGATGGCGCTGTCGATGATCCGCCTCAAAAAGCTCCCCGGCGTGAACCGCCCCGCCATTGCAGTGCTATATCCGTCGACAAACCCACAAGGGTTCAATGTCATGCTGGATGTCGGTGCGGACGTGCGCGCCGACGCCGATGATTTGCTGCGGTTCGCACTGATGGGCAAATCCTATGCGCGCAACGGCATGGACATCGAACACCCCCGTATCGGGCTGCTGAACGTCGGCACCGAAGAGCACAAAGGCCGAACCGAACTGAAAGAAGCCTACGAGTTGATTCGCGATCAGGCCGATACGGCCGGATACGAATTCGTCGGCTTTGTTGAGGGCGGCGATATCGCAGGCAATGTGGCAGACGTGATCGTCACCGACGGGTTCACCGGCAACATCGCGATCAAGACGGGCGAAGGAACCGCCACGCTGATCGGCAATGGCCTGCGCCAAGCCTTCAAACATTCGATCTGGTCGCGCATGGCGGCGGTGCTGGCCTATTCATCGCTACGCCGCGTCAGCAAGCGATTCGACCCACGCCGCGTCAACGGCGGTGTGTTTCTGGGATTGAACGGCACGGTCGTCAAATCCCATGGCGCTGCCGACGCGACTGGCGTATCATCTGCCATCAAGCTGGCCGCGCGTCTTGCGGAGAGCGAATTCACCAATCGGCTGGCGGCCCGCGTTGCGGCTGTGATGCCGATGAAAGAGACCGAAGAATGACACTACGTGCTGTCGTCATTGGGGCCGGACACTATCTGCCTGACCGCATTGTCGAAAATGCAGAATTCGAAGGCAAAATCGACACGGACGACGAATGGATTCGGTCCCGGTCAGGCATCGAGCGCCGCCATTTCGTTTCCGAGAGTGAAACCACATCGACGATGGCAACGGCGGCGGCTCTGATCGCGCTCAAGCAGGCGGGCAAAACACCCGCCGACGTCGATGCGATCATTCTGGCCACCTCGACTGCCGATCTGACCTTTCCTTCTGCCGCGACCATGGTACAGGCCCAACTTGGCATGGAAGCCGGATTTGCCTTTGATATCCAAGCAGTATGCGCCGGCTTCATTTTCGCTCTGGCCAATGCGAACGCGCTGATTCTGTCCGGTCAGGCCAAACGCGTGCTCGTCATCGGCTCCGAGACGTTCTCCAAGATCATCGACTGGACCGACCGGACAACCAGCGTCTTGTTTGGCGATGGTGCCGGGGCGTTGCTGCTGGAGGCCCAGGAAAGCGACGGCACGGCAGCAGACCGCGGCATCCTGTCGACCGATCTGAATTCCGACGGACGCTACCGCGACCTGTTGTACGTGGATGGTGGCGTCAGCACGGGCACAACCGGCTACCTGCGGATGCAGGGCAATCAGGTATTTCGCCATGCGGTGGAAAAGCTGGCGTCCTCAGCGACCACCGCGATGGAACGCGCTGGTGTCACATCGGATGACATCGACTGGGTCGTGCCGCATCAGGCAAATATCCGTATTATTCAGGGCACTGCCAAAAAGCTGGACCTGCCGATGGACCGTGTGGTCGTCACCGTTCAGGACCACGGCAACACCTCTGCGGCGTCGATTCCACTGGCCCTTTCAGTCGGTCAGGAACGCGGCCAGATCAAGAAGGGCGACCTGCTGGTCACCGAAGCGATTGGCGGCGGACTGGCCTGGGGCGCAGTCGTT
>JBFGFW010000015.1:0-13595 GCA_041579395.1 Sulfitobacter sp. | reverse complement strand
GTCATCTTTCAGCGCCAGACTGCGCAGCGGTGAATCCAGATGCAGATCAGCCGTATGCAGAATGCGAAGGGTCAAAGGCGTGCCTTTATGCGGAGATCATGGCGTTGGCTCCTTTGTCACGTAGATCACTTTGGGTTGCAACCGCTGGTCCGCGCTCCATCAAGGTTTGATCCCATTTCTGAACAGGTTAAGACGTTGGCATCCCGCTACAGAAAGCAGTGACCATGAAAACGCCCGAAGTTCCCCTGACACAAGACCTTGTTCTGGTGGGTGGTGGCCATGCGCATGCGCTGGTGCTGCGCAAATGGGGGATGAACCCGCTGCCCGGCGCGCGGCTGACCGTGATCAACCCCGGCCCGACAGCCCCCTATACGGGCATGCTGCCGGGCCATGTCGCCGGGCATTACAGCCGCGACACGCTTGAGATTGATCTGGTGCGCCTGTGCCGCTTTGCCGGGGCGCGGCTGATCTTGTCGCGCGCCACCGATATTGACCGGGACGCGCGGCTGATCACCGTGCTGGGGCAAGGGCCCATAGCCTATGACGTCGCGTCGATTGACATCGGGATCACCGCCCAGATGGATATTCCGGGTTTCGCAGAACATGCGGTCGGAGCGAAACCTTTGGACACCTATGCGCAACGCTGGCGCGCCTTCGTGGATACCGCGAAAGGGGGCAAGGTTGCGGGCAAGGTCGCGGTAATCGGCGGCGGCGTTGCGGGCTGTGAACTGTCCTTGGCGATGGCCCATGCGCTGCGCCAGGCGGGCATAGTCCCGACTGTGACCGTAATCGAAGCGGGGCCGCAGATCTCGGGTGTAGGGGACCGCGCCCGCCAGCGTCTCCTGCGCGCCATGTCAGATGCCGGCGTGACGGTGAAGACAGATGCAAAGGTCACGCAAATAACGGCTGATCAGGTGATGCTTGAGGATGGGAGCCCCATTGAGGCTGCCTTGTCCGTCGGGGCCGCCGGGGCCTTTCCCCATGATTGGCTTGCCAGAACTGACCTGCCCCTGATCGACGGGTTTATCGAAACCACCGCTGATCTGAGTGTCAAGGGCGACGAAAGTATCTTTGCCGTCGGCGATTGCGCCGCGATGCCGTTTGCCCCGCGGCCCAAGGCGGGGGTTTTTGCCGTACGCGCAGCACCCATCCTGCATCACAACCTGCGCGCCGCGCTTACCGGCGGGGCACGCAAGATCTTCAGGCCGCAGGAAAACTATCTCAAGTTGATCTCGCTTGGCGGTAAGTCTGCCATGGCCGAAAAGTTCGGCATCGCCTTTTCCGGCCCGTTGCTTTGGCGTTGGAAAGATCGGATTGACCGCGCCTTTATGAACAAGCTAAGCAACCTGCCCGTGATGGCCGCCGCCGACATCCCCCAAGACATTGCCATCGGCGCGCTCGAGATCATGCAGGCCAAACCGCTCTGTGGCGGCTGCGGGGCAAAGGTGGGTGGCACGGTTTTGACAGATGCGCTGTCAACGTTGACGACGTTTGACAACAAGGATGTGGTCACCGGGCCCGGCGATGATGCCGCCGTTCTGAAAATGCCCGGCGGTGGGTTTCAGGTGCTCAGCACCGACCACCTGCGCGCAATGGTGCACGACCCCGTCCAGATGACGCGCATTGCAGCAGTGCATGCCTTGGGCGACATCTGGGCCATGGGGGCGCAACCGCAAGTCGCACTTTCCAGTCTGATCTTGCCGCGCATGTCCCCTGCCCTGCAGGCCCGCACCTTGCGCGAAATTACCGATGCCGCCAGCACCATATTCAACGATGCAGGGGCCGCGCTGGTCGGTGGCCACACAACCATGGGGGCGGAACTGACCATCGGGTTCACCGTCACTGGCACCCGCGACACGAAGCCCATCACCGTCGCAGGCGCACAGGCGGGCGATGTCTTGCTGCTCACGCGGCCCATTGGGTCGGGTGTCATCATGGCCGCGCATATGGACGGTACGGCACACGGACGCGATGTGGCGGCAGCGCTTAAAATCATGCAAGAACCGCAAGCCCGGCAGGCCGACATCCTGCGCAACGCCCATGCCATGACGGACGTGACCGGATTCGGGCTGGCCGGGCATGTTCAGGCGATCTGCGCCGCGTCCAACCTGACGGCCACAATCATGCAAACCGCCGTTCCGATTTATCAGGGCGCGCGGGCGCTTTCTGATCAAGGGGCCGGTTCGTCTTTGTTGCAGGCGAATATTGCCAATGCGCCCACGGTGGGGATCCGAGATCCCCTGTTGCATGACCCGCAAACCGCAGGCGGGTTGCTGGCCGCCCTGCCACATGCCGATGCAGATGCTGCCCTTGTTGCGCTGGAAAATGATGGCTTGCGAGGGTGGGTCATCGGGCGCTTGCACAGCGCCACCGGCCCCATCACTATCAGCTAACCGTTGCCACCAGATGATGCGCCGTCTTGGCGAGCGTCGCATCGTCCAGATCGTCCAGTTGGATGGCACGCACCGCCTTATCAGACCGCGCCATCGATTTTGCGTACCGCGGATCGTAATGCACCGTGATCAAATCCGCCGCCAATGCCTCCCACGCGCTGCGATCCGCCAAGGTATGCCACGCCAAAACCTTTTCGACCGAATGAAAGGCCCGAAGTTGATCGATCTGCCGGTGCAGCCGATCCAGATCGTCGGTCAGATCGCTATACGCAGACCCTAAGAACCGCGCGCGCGCCGCCGTCGGTGCCTTGATCTCGATCCTTGGTGCCGCCCCCATTGCGTGCCAAAGCGCCGCCGGAACCAGTCGCGCACCGACCTTGCTGCTCTCGGCCTCGACCCAAGTCATGCGGGTGGGGTCCAGCTTGTCCAATTCAGCGGCCAGTCGCGATTCGAACATCTTTTGCGCGGGCTGCCCGCCGGTTTGTCCGCCAAACAGCGAACCGCGATGATTGGCCAACCCTTCAAGGTCAACCACCTGTGCGCCCGCTTCGGCCAGATGATGCAGCAACCGCGTCTTGGCTGTTCCGGTACCGCCTTCAATCAGAGTCAGGCGGTGCGGCAAAGCCGTGTCGTACAGCGCCTTGACCACCAGCCGCCGATAGCTGCGATACCCGCCCTCGAGCAGTTGCACCCGCCACCCCACCTGATCCAGGATCGTCGCAAACGATCCCGACCGCTGCCCGCCGCGCCAGCAATAGACCAGCGGCTGCCATGCGCCGGTTTTGTCTGCCAGCGGCCCATTCAGATGCGCGGCCGCATTCTGCGCCACCAGCGCCGCCCCGACCTTGCGCGCCTTGAAACTGCTTTCTTGCGTATAGATCGTACCAACCCTCGCCCGCTCCGCATCCGACAGCACGGGCAAGTTGATCGCCCCGGGAATGTGGTCTTCGGCAAATTCCGACGGCGACCGCACATCAATCACCGTATCGGCACCGCATTTGGCGATATCGGACAGCGCGCTTAGGATCAAAGGGGTCATCGCGGCCTTTCGGGCTAACATCTTTCGTCTATTAAACGTTCACGCTGCGGCGTCCAGCACCAAGCAAACAGATGTCAGGGCGTCTCGCGTCACAATCAATCGACAGGTTGCGCATATTTCGCTAGTCACGGTGGCAACAAGCAGCTGCGACAAGGGTTATCAGATGCAGATTGAACAGACGCCGTTATCGGGCGTGGTCGTGATCACACCGGCGCGATTTGGCGATCATCGCGGGTTCTTCTGCGAAAGTTACAGCGCCAAGGCGTTGGCGGATCACGGGATCACCATTCCTTTCGTGCAGGACAATCATTCGCTGTCGATGACGCCCGGCACCATTCGCGGGTTGCATTTTCAGTCCCCGCCCCATGCGCAAGACAAGCTGGTGCGCTGCGGGCGGGGCGCGTTGTTCGATGTGGCGGTCGATATCCGCAAGGGCTCGCCCACCTACGGGCAGTGGTTCGGGGTCGAGCTGAGTTTTGAGAACGGCAAACAGCTGCTGGTGCCTGCGGGGTTCGCCCATGGGTTCGTCACCCGCGCGCCGGAGACCGAGATCATCTACAAATGTTCCGATTATTACGCGCAGGAGACCGAGGGCGCGATTGCCTGGAATGATCGCGACATCGGGATCGACTGGGGCCTTGGAGATACGTCACCGGTTTTGTCAGATAAGGACGCAAAAGCGCCCTCTTTGGCGGGTCTTAGCAGTCCGTTCACGTTTGAGGGTGCATAGATGAAGCTGTTGGTAACGGGCGGTGCGGGGTTTATCGGCTCGGCCGTGGTGCGGCTGGCAGTGGCGCAGGGGCATGGCGTGGTTAATCTGGATGCGCTGACCTATGCGGCCTGTCTTGAGAACGTGGCCAGCGTCGCGGACAGCCCTCATTACGCATTCGAACAGGCCGATATCTGCGACCGCGCAGCACTTGACCGGATCTTTGCGGATCACCAGCCGGATGCGGTGATGCATCTGGCCGCTGAATCCCACGTGGACCGGTCCATCGACGGGCCCGGTGCGTTTATCCAGACCAACATCACCGGCACCTATACCCTGCTCGAAGCCGCCCGCGCTTATTGGCAAGGGGCTGGCAAGCCCGATGGGTTTCGTTATCACCACATCTCGACCGATGAAGTGTTTGGCTCGCTCGGCCCCACCGGGCAGTTCACCGAAAGCACGCCCTATGACCCGCGCAGTCCCTATTCCGCATCAAAAGCTGCCAGCGACCATCTGGTGCGCGCCTGGGGCGAGACCTATGGCTTGCCGATCATCATGACGAATTGTTCGAACAATTACGGGCCGTTCCACTTTCCGGAAAAACTGGTGCCGGTGGTGATCCTCAAGGCGCTCGCCGGGCAGCCGATCCCGGTTTACGGCGATGGTGCCAATGTGCGCGACTGGCTGTACGTCGAAGACCACGCCGACGCGCTGCTGACCGTGCTGACCAAGGGCGAACTGGGCCGCAGCTATAACATTGGTGGCGAGAACGAGGTCAGCAATCTGGACCTGGTCAAGATGATCTGCGCCTTGCTCGATGATCGCCACCCAAGCGGTGCACCGCACGCCGATTTGATCACCTTTGTCACCGACCGTCCGGGTCATGACCAGCGCTATGCGATTGACCCGACGCGGATCCGGACAGAATTGGGCTGGCAGCCGTCCGTTACCGTCGAAGAAGGTCTGGCGCGCACCGTCGACTGGTATCTTGAGAACGAAGACTGGTGGCGCGCCCTGCAAAACCGTCAGGGCGTCGGTGAACGATTGGGCACAGCATGAAGATCCTCGTGTTCGGCCACAGCGGCCAGGTCGCCACGGAACTGCGCGCGCTGGATGGCGAGGGCGTGCGGATCACAGCACTCGACCGCGCGGCCGCCGACCTGACCGACCCCGCCGCCTGCGCTGCCGCGATCGACGCCCATGCGCCAGACGCGGTGATCAACGCCGCTGCCTATACCGCCGTCGACAAGGCCGAAAGCGATGCGGCCACCGCCGATCTGATCAACGCGCAGTCCCCTGCCGCCATGGCCGGCACCTGTGCTGCGCGGGACATCCCTTTCGTCTCTATTTCAACGGATTATGTGTTTTCGGGCGAGGGATCGGACCCTTGGCACCCCGACGACCCCACGGATCCACATGGGGTTTACGGCCGCACCAAGCGCGACGGAGAAGTCGCGATCAGCGCCGCCGGTGGACGCCATGCCGTCCTGCGTACATCCTGGGTGGTGTCGGCGCATAGCAATAACTTCGTCAAAACCATGTTGCGTCTCGGTGCCGAACGCGATGCGCTGACCATCGTCGCCGACCAGATCGGTGGACCAACGGGTGCCGCCGAAATCGCGCAGGCCTGTATCACCATCGCGAAAACCCTCGTATCCGAGCCGCAGAAATCCGGAATCTACCATTTCGCCGGTACCCCCGACACCAGCTGGGCCGATTTCGCCCGGGTGATCTTTGGTCAAGCCGGCATCACCTGTGCCGTGACTGATATTCCGTCCGCCGATTACCCCACGCCCGCCAAGCGCCCGCTGAATTCGCGGATGGACTGCAGCACTACGCAAGCCGCCTTTGGCATCAAACGCCCTGATTGGCGCGTCAGCCTGTCTCAGATCATTGCCCAGCTACACCTTCCCAAGGACTGATTTCCCATGACGCAGACCATGCCCAAGACGCCCAAACGCAAAGGCATCATCCTCGCCGGTGGCTCAGGCACGCGGCTTTATCCAATCACCATCGCCGTGTCGAAACAACTGCTGCCGATCTATGACAAGCCGATGATCTATTATCCGCTGACAGTGCTGATGCTGGGCGGCATCCGCGAGATCCTGATCATCACCACCCCGCAAGACGCCGATCAGTTCAAGCGCGCGCTTGGCGACGGCAGCCAATGGGGCATTTCGCTGACCTACATCACCCAACCCAGCCCGGACGGTCTGGCGCAGGCCTATCTGCTGGCCGAAGATTTCCTCGACAGTGCGGCTTCAGCGATGGTTCTGGGCGATAACATCTTCTTCGGCCACGGCCTGCCCGAGATATTGGCCGCTGCCGACGCGCAGAAAGCCGGCGGCACCGTCTTTGGCTACCGCGTGTCCGACCCCGAACGCTATGGCGTGGTGGATTTTGACGAAGACGGCCAAGCGCGTCAGATCATCGAAAAGCCCACTGTGCCGCCGTCGAACTATGCCGTCACGGGCTTGTATTTCCTGGACAACACCGCGTCAGAGCGCGCCAAGACCGTCAAGCCATCGGAACGGGGAGAACTCGAAATCACCACCCTGCTCGAAACCTACTTGCACGATGGTTCGCTGAACGTGCAACGCATGGGCCGCGGCTATGCCTGGCTTGATACCGGCACCCACGGCAGCCTGCTGGATGCCGGCAACTTCGTCCGCACACTGGAAAATCGCCAAGGCCTGCAAACCGGCAGCCCCGACGAAATCGCCTTTAACCAAGGCTGGATCACCGCCGCATCACTGGAAGACCGCGCCAAGCTGTTCGCCAAGAACGACTACGGCGACTATCTGGAAGGTTTGATGAAATAGACGTTTGGCGATCCCGGGAGGACTCGAACCCCCAACATCCTGATTAGAAGTCAGGTGCTCTATCCAGTTGAGCTACGGGACCGCAGCGAAAATCGTCATAGTCGCTCTGGGTCAAATGATCAAAGCTAAATATCGTCGAATGATCCGGGCTGCAGGACTCCCGGATTTGTCCGACTTTCAGTCACGAGAGTGACCGTCGTGCCGATGGGTGGTGGGTATCTTGAACAGTTAAAGGCCTCTCATCCAACTTTCGCACAGCGGTGATAATCGAAGACGGGTGGGAAGGGCCAAGGATCGTTTCTTTTTTGTCGAAACGTACAATACGACCTTGTTCCATCACCATGATCTTGTTCATTCCAGCAACGGCGCTTGGGCGGTGGGCCATGACGATTACGATACTTCCAGCAGCCCGCAGGGCGTGGATCGCGCGCTCAAGCGCCACGTCCCCCTCTCCATCGAGGTTCGCATTTGGTTCATCCAGAACCACTAGTTTAGGAGAAAACAAGATCGCACGTGCCAGGCCAATCAGCTGGATTTGCCCCCCGGAGAGAGGCGTGCTAGCTAGACCCTCGACGTTACTGGCGTATTCGTTGGGTAAATCTAAAATGAAGTCATGGATGCCAGCAAGCTTTGCTGCAGCAATTACTTCGAGGTCCGTCGCATGGCTGCAGAATCGTGCGATATTTTGCCGGATCGTTCCTGGCAATATCGCCATATTCTGAGGCAGGTAACCGATTGCTCGCCCTGCGATGTCGGGGGGCCACTTATCCAACGTTGATCCGCCCAATCTCACCATGCCTCTGTCAGGGGTCCAGGCCCCTACCAATAGGCGTGCGAGAACCGATTTTCCCGCTGCGGACTTACCGATGACGCCGAGCCCATCACCCGCTTGAAGTTCAAACGTGACATTCATCATAAGCGGATTTGCTGGATTAATCCCGATACGCGGTGCGTATTTTGTCAACGAGACAACTGTGAGATCTCCGCTGAGTGGGGGCAGATCGATGGGGGCTGCATATGATTTGGGGGCGTCGAAGAACGCGCGCAGCACCCGATGTGCATTCAGCGCTTGCCCGATCACGCGCCACTGACTGATGACTTGGTCTATTGGAGCAAGCGCGCGGTTTGACAGGATAGATGATGCAATGATCATCCCAGCCGATATCTGATCTTGCAGAACCAGCACTGCACCGACCGTCAGGATAGCCGATTGCAACCCCAGGCGAAGGGTTTTGCTGACGGTCGAAATTATTTCAGCCGGGTTGGTGGCGCGCTGTTGCAGGGCAAGGCAGCTTTTCTGCATGTCCACCCAGCGATCTGAAATCTGTTCCTGCATCCGCATTGCGGCAATGGCTTCGCAACTGCGATGCGTTTGCTCAGTAAAACTTTGCAAGGCTCTGCTCTCTTGTGATGCTTGTTCCTGCCAATCAGAGGTCAGTAACCGTCCAACAAGGGCGACCAGCACCGCGAGCCCTGCGCCGATCAAGATCATTGCGCCCAACCAGTGATGGATCATGAACATCACAACTACAAAGATCGGTACAAACGGTAAGTCGCAAAGACTGACTGCGGCGGGGCTTGCCAGAAACTGCCGAAGCGCGCCAAGCCGCTGCAGCGGTTCAGCGTCTTGGGTGGACGATTTTGATTCGGATTTAAGCCACGATCGAAAGCTGTGTTTGCCAAGCCGCAGATCAAGTCGGACAGATATGCGTGACAACATGCGTTGGCGCAGAAAATCAAAGGTGCCCAAGAACACGTAAAGGATTAGAACGATGGTAAATAACCCGATCAAGGTAACGATAGACCCACTTGTCAGGACGCGGTCGTACACCTGCAGCATGTAGATGGATCCAGTCAGCATCAAGATATTCACCATCCCGCTGAACATGAATACCAGCGTCAATCCGACCCACTGGTCCTTCAAGGCATCGCGATAGGTGATTGATCCTTGCTGAGTGAACATTGTCGCTTGCTCCGGCCTTGCTGTGGGTCACGCAACATTGCGCTAACCAACTGGCATACTAGCAACAAAGCCTTTCATTTCTTGAACGTTCAAAAAATCTGTCCAGATGTTTTGGCTAAAATTTTTCAAGCCCATTCATGTCGATCAATATTACAACCTTTTGACCGACCTGCTCATTAGATTGAGACCGAATGGGGTGTTGCGGTATCCGTCAGATCCGCATTAGCGCATACAGGTATACTGCCTCGAATTGAGACCATCGCATTGAGTGATACGGTACACTGTTCTTCCCTAAGCCATGCAGACGAAATTCTGGTCACGATCAACATGATCCGTAGCTTCCTTAATCCCCAAAGCGCGTAAAAATTGGCGGGGTCACCTTTCGGCATGTTGGGGTGGGCTTGCTACTGCCATATCTGTCAGAAGTCATGAGATGACTTTGTCGAGATTGATCAGCCTTGTCATCGGCTGGCTCAGCTTTGATTAACCACATCCCGGATCCGAAAAAGAAAAAGACGAATGCGTAGATTGAACCCCAGATATGCACGGTGGTCAGTGTAAATGTCAGCCCGAGAAAGCAGAACATCCACGCGCGCCTGAGATTCCAAAGCACAGTTTCACTATCGAAATCTCGCCACCCTATGTGCCATATCGCAACCACATACCCCACGGCGAGAAAGGCGAATGCCGGAATGCCATAGCGCATGGTGATCAGCAGCCAAAAATTATCGACGCTTGGGGTATGCATCCAAACGGGTCGGACCCAATCATGAAGGCCCAGACCGAAAATGGGATTGGCCCACACGTTCATCATACCCCATTCAAAAATTGTAGATCGCCAATAGGCGCTGTGTGCTGAAAAGGTCGCGTAGCTCATGAAGACCTGGATGGGGGTCCGGTTTGACAACAGATCAATCACGCAATAACCGAGGATAAACAGCCCCAAAAGGATCAACCATCGCTTGCGCATTTGATGAAATGCGGCGGCCCAAATGATCAAAGATAGTTGTAGTGCTATGGCCAAAATTGCGCCGCTGGACAGGGCCAGCAGACCCCCAACGCATACCAGCGATGTAACCAACAAGCGGTGTGCAAGTCGGTAATGGTCTTTCAGGCCAACGAAGAATAATGCAGTGCCGACAGAACAGAACAGCCCCCAATGAATCGGATGCTCAAACGACATTTGGACGCGTTCCAACCCCAGTCGACGATCAATTTCAAGATCGAGTGGGGCTGATATCTTTGGGATGCTGGCAATGAGATCTATAAAAAGAGCTCTGCCGGTGAAGGCTTCGAAAACTGCGATGGGAAAGCATAGGATCACAACCGCAGCCACCGCTTTGATCAGCGCAACAAAGGTTTCCCGATCCCGCACATACGCCCGGCCCAGCAGGTAGCCACCCAAGAACTCAATGCCCGTCGAACCCGCGTTCTGGATCACTTCGGCCGGGTTGTTGATTGCCAGAGACAAGATAATCCAGCCAAAATGCAGTCCAAAAAGGACATCGGTGGCCAGCATAGCACCATACTTGCCGCGGATCAGATTCAACCCGAGCGGCAAAATCATGACAATCAGGAAAACCCGTGTGCTGTTCAGGTGCAGTGGCCCCAGACTGAAACCAAGCGGAAAGATCACGGCCAAAAGAAAGATTACAAGTGGCAGGCCAAGATGCGCTTTTTCACGCGGCCAACGCGGGTTCGGCCATTCTTTGCGCGTAAAGACAGCAGGTTTCGCAACGCTCAAGGATGTGACCTTTTTTTGCCAGTACCGCGGGGGCAAAACCCCTGCGCCCCTCTTTGAAACACCGCCAGCGTTAAGATTTCGTGAAGGTTAATCGTGCCATCGCAAAAACCGTCCCGGACGCAACGCACGCAGCCGGATGCTAAGGCTGATCTTGATAGTTAGCTGAAATGAAAAAGGTGCGGGCGATGCAAATCACAATCGGCGTTGGAGTTGAACTGGGGCAGAGAACCAACCTTGAAAATCCAGTCCCACCTGTCGTGGGGCCGTCGTCCCCGATCACGCAGGTTTTGGCGGATGGCTGGCAAGCGATCCATCCTGACCCTGCCGCCTTTGATGCAGCCCCTGACCCTGTTCAGGTGGTGGTTAATCGCCAAGGGTTCGACGCTATGGGAAGTGCGGTGACTGTCGCTGATTTGCTGACACTCAACACGCGCGTGCGGCTCCCTTATCCCGACCAAAACTCGTTGACCGGCAACAATGTCGCCTTGTCTGATTTCGTTTACGCCGATGATACCATAGACGGCACCGTTAACAGCAGCACGCGCCTCTACCCTAAACCGATTGCAATGTGGCTTAACCACGATCTTGAGCGCGCGACAACCAACCAACATACGCTGCGTCTGGCAGTGGCGCATGCGCATGCTCGCAAAAGTCGCCCGGTGGCCGCGGTCAAGTTTATCGTCAGCGACGGGCTAAATCAGGTTGAAAAAGTCGTCAGCGGCATGAGCGCTGGCGGTTACGACGCGTCGGGGTTGAAGATCCCGCATTTTGCTGGCGACATGTCCCTATCGAGCCTGACGCAGGGTGCCATATTGACAGTTGATGCCGTTATTTATCCGTGGGTAGGGTCGGCGTTCACTATTTCTTTGGATGCGGACAGCTACCCCTCGCCCAATCTCACGACGCTGCGACTATTGAATGATCGAACAGGTAGCTATGGTACGGCCTTCGCCTATGTCGACATCGTGACTGGCGTTGATAACACAGGCGTGGTGTCTGCTGCTGCACCGACGGCGGCGACGATGCCGTTTGCCACCATTGCCGCAGCCGTGTCAGCGATCAGGGCGTTCAACGCATCGGATTTTGGGCGCGCGAATGATGCAGGCGGTGGGATCGTGCGCCTGACTGAAGGCACGCACACACACAGCGCATTCAAAACCCAAGGGAGTGCCGCACAGATCCCCCTGATCATCGAAGCAGCTGATCCTGGGAAACGTTCAACGACCGTCTTGACCGATGGCGGCAGCAGCAAGTTCAACGGCATTCCTGCGATGCTGAAGCTTCGCAATCTTACGCTGCTCAAAGCGGGTAACAGCATCGTTTTCCTGGACAGTGGTGCCAATTCGGTCAACAGCCTGCTGATCACTGAAGGCTGCATTTGGGATGCCAATGAGACAAACTACTACGGGGCTTGGGTGTACCGGGTGGGCCGATTGGTACAGATCAACTGCGCAATCGGGGGTGGCGGGGATCCGCGACAGGGCAACTATTTCTCGACCGAGGCGAAGATGGTCACAGCCATAGGATGCCAGCGCTGCGCCGGCACGATCACCTATCAGGCGGCGGGATGCTCAGACCTGCCAGAGTTCACGTTGCGCGATCCCTTGGGCGCGAGGCCGCCGATGGCAGGGGTCTTTCTAGGCTGGAATGTCTTTTCGAACGGGACGACCTCAAACCCGATCATCAGCATCAGCGCACCGATTGGGCCGCGGGGCTTTGCCTTGGTCGGTAATGTCGTCGAAAACTGGGGCACAACATCAAACGCGGCCATCAGATTGAATGCTGACAGTGATGTGAACCCCGCGCAAAACGTCGTTATTCAGCACAACACAATTGCTGGGGAACGCGCGAACCTGCTGTATCTGGATGGCAACCTAGACGTCGCCAAGACTGCGCATGTAAGGTTCAACATATTTCACCGCTACAACATCAAAAGCGACGTGTTTGCCAACCAACCGGCTAACACCGGCAATTGGCCCGCCCGCTTCAAGGTGGGATGGTCGCATAACGTGGCGCTGGATGGAGCAAGCAACGCAAATGATTACAGTGCGCTAAGTTGGCTAGGCGAAATAGCGTCGGTTGGGGAAATCGCCAACATTGACCCGCTTTGGCTGGACGACAAATCCAACAGTGGGGCGGGAACCGGTGGCGGCGACTACACCCTGCTGACGGGCTCATCGGTGCCTGTGTTGCCTTTGGATCAGGGTGCATATTCCTGTGATCTCTATGGAAATTCTATCACTGCAGGTCAGTCGCGGATTGGGGCAGTCACCACTGTCGGCTAAGATGCTTGCCGCGCCTTGGACTGGTCCGCGCCCAGTCCAGCGCGGGCCGTTCTATCAGATGCCAAGACAAAACCGCGCAACCAAGCGTCAAAGGCACTGAAAGCGCCACATTCAGCAGGGGCGACTGTACCCCCCAAAGCCAGACCATCAGGCCTTGGACCGGGAAGGCGTAGATGTAAACACCGTATGAATAATCCCCCAAAGCGTTGAAGCGCCGAATTGTTGGCCCTGGCATATGGCCCAGCCAAAACACAGCATATGTCAGTGCCAGCGCCAGCATTGGGAACGCAAAATCAGTTCCGTTTGCTGCCACCGCAGTGACGACCAATAAGGCCGCACAGGGACCGTAAAGGACGATACGGTCACGCCAGACCCAAAACACAACGCCAGTCACAAACGGCAGCGATAGCATCCGCGTCTGTTCGATTCGGGGATGCAGATCCAACGATGTGAACTGCGGAAGACCCCACAGCACGGCATAGATCATCATTGCGAAAAACAAGGCGCGCCGCCGCATCAAAAGTAAACCTCCGCCGAGGGCCGTCTGGCTGCTGGGCTGTGAGATCGTTTATCGAGTGTCCTTATGGACGCACACGAAGACACCCCCCGCATTCAAGTTTTGTCGGTCTCTGATACTGGC
>JBFGFW010000014.1:0-13772 GCA_041579395.1 Sulfitobacter sp. | reverse complement strand
GGCACACCTATATTGGCCACCCCACCGCAGCAGCCGCCGGTGTCGCGGTCGTTTCCGCAGTACTGGAGCGTGATTTGCTGGCCAATGTCCAGCGACAAGGTGACACGTTGCGCGCCGCTTTGGACAGCGCACTGGGACAGCACCCCAACATAGGCGACATTCGGGGGCGCGGCCTGTTCATGGGCATCGAACTGGTCGCAGACCGCGAGACCAAGGCCCCCTTTGAGGCAAGCCGCGGCATTGCGGGCAAGATCAAGAAACACGCGTTTGAAAACGGCATGATCTGCTATCCGATGTCCGGTACGATTGATGGCAAGAACGGCGACCACGTCTTGCTGGCCCCGCCGTTTATCATCACGGACGAGCAGATTGACGAGCTGGTTCAGAAGCTTGAAAAAAGCATCGGTCAGGCATTGGCATAGTCACCAGACGTGAAAAAGGCAGGGAAGGACCCCTGCCTTTCCGTCTTGCCGTGACTGATCGTCTTATGCGGCGGCGCGGTTATGCTCGCCTTCTTCGATCTCTTCCACGATTTTGGCAGTGAAAGCATCCAGATCTTCGGGTGACCGGCTGGTGATGATGCCATTGTCGACGACAACTGCGCTGTCTTCGAAATGCGCACCGGCGTTTTTGAGGTCAGTCGCAATGGAATGATAGGATGTTGCCTTGCGGTCCGAAATGATGCCCGCTTCGATCAGCAGCCATGGTGCATGGCAAATCGCCGCGATGGTTTTGCCGGCGTTGGCAAATTCCTTAACCAGCGCAACGGCTTCCTTGTTGGCGCGCAGGATGTCCGGGTTCATTTGACCGCCCGGCAGAACCAAGGCGTCATAATCGTCGACAGTTACGTCGGCCAGGGCCTTGTCGGCCTTCACGATACCGCCCCAATCCTTATTGTCCCAACCCTTGATGTCGTTGCCGTCAGGGGTGGCCACATGGACGGTTGCACCCTTGGCCTTCAGATCATTCAGAGGGCGTTCTAGTTCCGACTGCTCAAATCCATTGGTGGAGAGAATCAAAATCTTTGCGCTTGTGATCTGTGTCATGGTAAAACTCCTTTTTCTATTTCGGTGTCTTCAGAAACCAAACGTGCAGTCGGTAGCGGTTGTTCCAACTTGCGCCAGAATCGCCCGCATTTTCGGCGGCAATTTGCTGACTTAAATGTGTGGAGTTGTGCATATCCATCCCAAAAAACATGCGCTATAAGCCGCGTATGAAAGATATGGTCGACACTGAAATTGCGACGCCGCTGGCAGACCTTATCGTTTGCCCGCAATGCGATGCCGTGTATCACCTGAAGGTGCCCGAAGCAGGGCAGCGGGCCGTGTGCCAGCGGTGCCACACGGTGTTGATCGCCCCCCGTCACAAGGCAGGGCTGCAGATCATTGCCATCGCGCTGGCGACCTTTGTTCTGATCATCGGGGCCACGTTATTCCCGTTTTTGACCATTGACGCCGCTGGCAACAAGAACTCGGTCTCTGTCTTGGACGCGGCGCTGGCGTTTTCAAGCGGGCCCTTGCTGCTTTTGTCGCTGGCCACCGCTGCGTTGATCATGCTGGTACCGCTGGCGCGGGTGGCGCTGACGCTGTACGTACTGGTCCCCATTGTGTTGGATTTGCCGCCCGCGCGGCACGCCATGCAGGCCTTTCGAATTTCAGAGGCGCTGCGCCCGTGGTCGATGGCGGAAATTTTCGCGCTTGGCTGTGCCGTGGCGCTGGTAAAGGTCGCTGATCTGGCCACGGTCGGCTTTGGTCCCGCGTTTTGGATGTTTGGTTGTCTGGTTGTTCTTGTGGTGGCGCAAGACAGGTTCATGTGTAAGTGGTCGGTATGGAATTCTCTGGAACATCCGAAAAAATTCTAAGCGCGCGTGAAATGGGCCTGGTCGCCTGTACGCGGTGCGCAAAGACGTGGCCTTTGGGCACGCATTCTTGTGGCCGATGTGGCCGCAAGCTGATCTCGCGCGATCAGCACAGCCTGCAACGCGTCTGGGCATTTTGGATTGTGGGACTGATCTGTTACGTGCCTGCAAACGTCTATCCGATGCTTAAGACCAAGACACTGTTCCAGTCGGATGAAAGCACAATCGTCGGTGGCGCCGTTGATCTGGCGCATCACGGAGCGTGGGGCATCGCCTTTATCATCCTGCTGGCGTCAGTCGTCATTCCGATGGCAAAATTCTGGGCCATCGCCTTTTTGGCGGTCAGCGTCAGAAGGCCAGAAGCCGCGGCGAATAATTCGCGGCATTTGATGTACGAAGTGGTCGAATATATTGGGCGTTGGTCAATGATCGACATCTTTGTGGTTGCGATCCTGTCCTCTCTGGTGCAACTCAAGACACTGGCGACAATCAATCCCGGACCGGCAAGTATCTTTTTTGCGCTTTCGGTGATTTTCACGATGCTTTCGGCGCAGGCGTTCGATTCCCGCATGATTTGGGATAGAGATGCCAAAAATGGGGGGTCCGCGCGCAATGACTGAAACACCGCCGGACGTGTCGGTAAAATCCGCACGCAAACTTTTCTTGAGCGGTGCGTCAATCGTGTGGATTATTCCATTGCTGGCGCTGGTTGCGGCATTTGGCGTGGCTTGGTCCAGCTTCAATTCGCGTGGCCCTGAAATCTTTGTCGAGTTTGCCAAAGGTGCCGGCATCAAGGCGGGCGAGACGGAATTGCGCTATCGCGATGTGACCGTCGGACGTGTTGAAGCTGTTGGATTTACTGAGGATCTGGCCAAGGTGCTGGCCACCATTCGCGTCGACAAGGACATCGCGCCGTTCATTGATGCCAGTGCCGCGTTCTGGGTCGTGCAGCCCGAAGTGTCCGCCAGAGGGATCACCGGCCTTAGCACGGTGCTAAGCGGCGTGTATATCGAGGGTTCCTGGAACGAAGAGCATGACGAATTTCAGGACAGGTTTGTCGGCTCAGACACCGAGCCGTTGATCCGCCCCGGCGAAGAAGGTCTGCAAATCGCATTTCGGACTGTTGGAAATGGTCAAATAACGGATGATGCTCCGATTTTGTACCGCGGCATCGAAGTTGGCCGTCTGGGAAAAGCCGAAATCGCACCACGCGGCAACTTTGCCATTGTCGAGGCGATTATCTACGACGCCCACCGCGATCTGATCAACAGCTCGACCCGGTTCTGGGACACGTCCGGTTTCAGCGTGTCCATTGGCCCCGGCGGTGCCGAGATTGATTTCCAATCCATCGCCACGCTGATCGGTGGCGGCGTCACATTTGACACTTTCGTATCCGGGGGCGATCGCGTGCAAGACGGCAACGTCTTCGAGATTTTCCCAAGCAAGGAAGAAGCGCGAAATTCCGTTTTCAATGCTTCCGAAGTTGATCCGCTGAAGTTGAGCGTCATTTTCGAAGACAACGTGTCGGGTCTGGCCGTTGGTGCGCCGGTAGAGCTTAGTGGCCTGAACATCGGCGAAGTTGAAACTCTTTCGGGCATCGTGGACTACAACCAATTTGGCGACAGCCGCGTGCGTCTGAACGTGACGTTGGCGATCCAGCCCGCGCGCCTTGGCCTTCCCGGCGATGTATCCGCCGCCAACGCACTGGGATTCTTGCAGGATCGCGTGGCCAACGGCTTGCGGGCGCGCCTTGCATCGGCCAGCCTGCTGACCGGTGGGCTGAAGGTTGAACTCGTCACCGTCGAGGACGCCCCCGCCGCGCGCATGACCGTCATTGCGGACGAGATGCCCGTGATGCCGACCACGAAGAACGAAACATCGGATGCCGCCGCGACAGTCGAAGGGGTGTTCACCCGCATCAACAACCTGCCCATCGAAGAGTTGCTGAACAGCGCCATCGGCCTGATGAATTCGGCTCAAACCTTTATCGGCAGCGATGAATTGCAGCAGACGCCCAAAGATGTCCGCGCCCTGATCAACGAGGTGACCGGGCTTGTCGGATCGGACTCCGTGCAGAATATCCCTGTGACGCTCAACGCAACCTTGCTGCGGGTGGAAACGCTTGTCGCCACACTTGAGCAGGAACAGATGGCGCAGCGCTTGCTCGCGGCCGTTGATTCAGTATCCGAGGCATCAAATGCCTTCACCACGTCGACAGATGGCGTGCCAGAACTGATCGCCGAGATGCAGGCCGTGGCCGCCAAGGCGGGTCAGCTTGAATTGCAACAACTGGTGGATGAACTGACCGCGCTGACCAGATCCGCAAATAACGTGATCGGCACACCCGATGCCATCGCCTTGCCGGGCTCGTTGAAGAACGCGCTGGACGAACTGAACTATACGCTTCAGGAACTGCGCGAGGGCGGTGCCGTCGATAACGTCAACAAAACGCTGGCCTCTGCAAGAAATGCTGCGGACAATATCGCTGTATCGGCTCAGGATCTGCCAAAGATCGTGGACCGTCTGACGGCGTTGTTCGCGCAGGCCGGCCGCACAATCGAGGGCTATAATCAGGGCGATCAACTAAGTCGGTCGGCCCAGGACACGATGCGCGACATCCAAAAAGCGGCCGATGCGCTTGCTTCTTTGGCGCGCACCATCGAACGTAACCCCAATTCGCTTTTGATTGGACGATAGACATGACTCTATTTAGAAACTTTGCTGCTCTCAGTCTGGCATTGGCCCTGTCCGCATGTGGGGCAGCCGATCGCTTTGCGGTCTCGGCACCACCGGTCAGCGAGCAGATTCGCATTGGCTTTGCATCTGTCGAAGTGCGCGATATCTCGTTGCCAACCTATGCTGCGGCAGACGAAATTCACATCCAAAAGAACGACGGGTCCCTGATCAGCTCGGATCAGTTGTGGGCTGACGCACCGGAACGCGCGGTGGCGCTTGAGTTGAGCGAAAACCTGTCGCGGCTGACGAGCCGCCGCGTGGCGTCGGAACCGTGGCCTTTCGAGGCCTTTCCAGACGCGCGCCTTGAGGTGCGGTTCAGCAAGCTTTTGGCCTCTGAGACAGGACAGTTCATGGCGTCGGGCCAGTATTTCGTCGCTGTTTCCAATGCCGGGCGCGAACGATCTGGACTGTTTGATTTGTCTGTCCCTTTTGACCCCAAAGGGGGCGCTGCGACAATCGCTGCGGCACGAGGGCAACTCATCCTTGATCTGGCAGCGTATATCGCGCGAAATGGGCTGAAGTAGACGAAAGCGTTTTGGCCACACGACTGATTAACGACTAGACACATTTGAGTATAAACTTTACTCACCCGTCTCTGATCTTTTTTAGATCGCGGTGAGTGGAACTTATAGATTTCCACCTGGATCGCGCCTTGGGTGTTTTGACATAGAAAAATGAATCCACGCTTTAACGTGCTGGAACATCTTTCACTTAATTTATATGCCGAACGCAGGCATCGACCAATGGATGACGACGACATGAAGAATGAAAATCAACGTACATTCGCGGCCCCGCCTGCCGATGAAGAAGACACGATCGATATTGGTGCCTTGATCGGAACGCTGTGGCGCGGCAAGTGGTTGATTGCGCTTGTGACCCTGATCGTGATGCTCTTGGCAGGATATTACGCCTATTCCGTTGCTGTGCCGACGTATCAGTCTACTGCGGTCGTGATCCTTCAGACAAAACAAGACAGCGTCATAGATCTGCAAGCTGTTGCGGGCGGGTTTTCCGGCGATTCCACCGAAGTGAACACAGAGGTGGAAGTACTTCGATCACGCGGTTTGGCTGGCAAAGTCGTCGACCGACTGAATCTGATTGAGGACCCGGAGTTCAATGGACAGCTGCGCGAACCGTCGATGGTCAAAGCACTGATTGCCAGAATCCGTTCATTCGTGCCCTCGCGCGGAACTGCAGCCGGCACATTGGACGCGGAACTGCAGAAAAACAGGGTTCGGGACAATGTTATTGCCAGTCTGCTAAGTAAAGTTTCGGTCAGCAATATACGACAAAGTCTTGTTTTCAATGTGACGGTCGAAACGGAATCGCCCGTCAAATCTGCCCGCATCGCGGATACGATCGCGGAACTTTACATCTTGAACCAGATTGAAGTGAAATTTGAGGCGACCGAGAAAGCTACTGAATGGCTAAGCAACCGAGTTTCCGAGCTTCAGGTCGAGCTTGAAAATGCCGAAAAGAAGGTGTCGGATTTCACAGCTCAGACTCAGCTTGTGTCAGTTGAAGGTCTGCAAGGTCTTGAGCGCCAGACCAAAGAACTAAGGGACCGCATCGCCAGCGCTGAACTTGCCCAAACCACACTCGACTCACGTCGTACCGCGCTGACCGATGCCGCAACGGTTGAGGAGAAGCTGGCGGCGGCAGACGACGCCACTTTGGCGCGGATTGCAAATGGCGGCCTGGCGTCAGCCAGCAGTCAAAGCACGTTCGATCTAAGATATGATACTATCTCGGCGCGGGTTCAGGCTGATTTGAACCGGGCCAACCAACAGCTGATGGCGCTTAATTCTTCGGAAGTTGAACTGTCACGCCAGATTGCGCGCCAAGGTGAAGATTTGATTGCGTTGCAGCAATTGACGCGAGAAGCGGAGGCAACGCGGCTTTTGTACGAGTATTTCTTGACACGGCTGAAGGAAACTTCTGCGCAAGAAGGCATTCAAAAAGCCGACAGCCGTGTCTTGTCTACATCAGTGGTTCCAGGTTCTCCGAGTGCGCCGAAGAAATCCCAGATCTTGGCGCTGGCGATGATCTTGGGCGCAATGATCGGCTCGGGCTTGGTGCTGCTGCGCGAATTTAGAACCAGCACATTCAGGACGGCTGGGGAACTGGAACAGCACACGGGCTATACGGTGATTGGTCAAATCCCGCTGATCCCGACCCGCAAACGTCAAGATACGCTATCGTACCTTGCTGAAAAACCGACGTCTGCCGCGGCGGAAGCCATTCGCAACTTGCGCACATCATTGATGCTGTCGAACCTGGACAAGAAACCGCAGGTCATCGTGTCGACCTCGTCCATCCCCGGCGAGGGCAAGACCACGGTTTCGCTGTCTTTGGCAAAGTTCCTGTCCGGGCTTGGCAAGTCGGTGCTGCTGGTCGAAGGCGATATTCGCCGCCGGACGTTGAACGAATATTTCCCGTCGCTCCCCCACACGGGTATCGCTTCGGTGCTGAACGGCGATGTTAAATTTTCGGATGCGATCCACAGACCCAAAAGCTTCGAGGCGGACGTGCTGGCCGGTGAAAAAACAAACGTGAACGCGGCTGACATCTTTTCGTCGGAAACGTTCAAGAACTTCATCGCCGAAATGCGCGTGCAATACGATTTCATCATTATCGACACCCCACCCGTGCTGGTGGTGCCGGACGCGCGGATCATTGCGCAAAACGCGGATGCCATCTTGTTTTCGGTCAAATGGGACAGCACCAGCAAGGCGCTTGTCGATGAATCCTTGCGGTACTTCCACAACGCGAACCAACGCGTGACCGGCATTGTTTTGAACCAAATCGATGAAAAAGGCATGAAACGTTACGGCTATGGTGGTAAATCCGGTGCCTATGCGGCTTATGGCACGGGTTACTACGAAACCTGATCAACCTCGGCAGCTGCTTTTGGCGGCTGCCGTTATGTTGCCGCATTCTTTCCCCCGCCGTGACATATGTTGGCCGCTGTTTTGAACGATACCTTTAAGGAATCATTCCGAGCGAGGTCGTTCACATGTCACATATTAAAGAGATTGCCACGGCGGCGGGAACGCTGGCTTGCGCCCTTGGGATCGGGGTTATCATGCAAAATTCCGAAACAGCCAACGAGCGGTATGGTGCCATATCGGATGCTGCTGTCGAAGAACGGGCGCTGAAAGCGATTGATGCTGAAACGTCGTTGCTTGAGGTGCAGGATATCACCCTGACGTCCGCCGAATTCAGCGCTCCGGATCCGTTGAATTCCGTACAATTTCCAGAGACGGATACGCAGGTCCAGACCACTTCGGCACCCGAAATTGCTGTTCCCACGCCCGGCACTGCCCCACAGGTCGAGACAGAAGAGTGCAAGACCATTGCGACCGCCCGCCCGATGGCGGGCGCGATGGTGAACCTGACACTGGCCGCCACCTGCTTACCCAACGAACGCGTCACCGTGCATCACAACGGGATGATCTTTACCCAGACCACCTCTGCCTCCGGCGAACTGGACATCAAAGTGCCGGCACTGGCTGACATCGCCGTGTTTGTCTTTGCGTTCAGCAATGGCGATGGCGCGGTCGCTCAGGCCAAAATCGAAGATCTGGCGGATTTTGACCGCGTCGTCTTGCAATGGAAAGGCGACACAGGGTTCCAACTCCACGCGCTCGAGTTTGGCTCTGACTATGATGGCGACGGGCATGTCTGGTCGGGCAAACCCCGTGATGTGGCCGCAGCGATTACGCGCGAGGGTGGCTTTATCACAACAAATGGTGACTTCAGCGCCGCAGAACCCCTGATCGCCGAGGTCTATACGTTCCCTACCGGCATGGAAGGCCGCAATGGCGGCGTGACACTTAGCGTCGAGGCAGAGGTTATTCCGGCCAACTGCGGGCTTGAAATCGAAGCGCAATCGCTTGAACTGCGGGCAGATACCCCCATCAAGACGCAGGACCTGACGCTTGCCGTGCCCGATTGTGATGCGGTTGGCAGCTTTCTGGTGTTGAATAATCTGCTCCAAGACCTGAAGGTTGCCAGCAACTAACGCAACACTTGGGGTCATATGATCACGAACATACGTGCGGCGGTTTTCGCCGCACTTTTCATTTTGATCGGGTCCAACTGCGCAGTGGCGCAAGACGTCGCGCTGACGTCTCGGGATGGTAAGATCGAATTGAGCGGTACGCTTCTTGGCTTTGACGGGGAGTTTTATCGGGTCGAAACAGAATACGGCGAACTGACCGTCGACGGATCCGGCGTGCTATGTGCGGGTCCCGGATGCCCCAATCTGGAAAACTTCGTTGCTGAACTGCAACTTTCCGGGTCCGCAACAATGGGCGAGGTGCTGATGCCTGCCCTGATTGACGCCTTTTCCGCACGCAATGGCTATCAGGTGCGGCGGACGGACGAAGACGGCAATCGTTTTACGTATCTGTTGGCAGACCAGAAAACCAATAAGACAGTTGCTCTGTTTCGGTTCCGCGCCAGCAACACCGATGAAGGATTTGCCGATCTGTTGGCGGACGAAGCCGACATTGTGATGTCGCTGCGCGAAATGCGACCAGACGAACGCAAGCTTGCGCGCGAAGCCGGTTTGGGGGACATGACAGGCCTGAACCGCAGCCGCGTGCTGGCCCTCGATGCGGTCGTGCCGGTGGTGTCGCCGTCCAATCCGGTGCAAAGCATCTCTCCGCTGGCGCTGGCGCGGGTGTTTTCCGGGAAAATCACCAACTGGCAGGTGCTGGGGGGGCCTGACGCGCCCATTGATCTGCATCTGCCCGATGACAGCAGTGGCCTGTCACAGGCCATCGTCGATCAAGTGCTGCGTCCCGTCGGCCTTGAAATGGCCAGCACCATCACCCGCCATGCCTTTCCCGCCGATCTGGCCGAGGCCGTGGTCAAGGATAGCTTTGCGCTTGGGATCACCAGCTACGCCGAACGGCGCGATACAGAGGTGTTGACGCTAACGGGCCGCTGCGGCTTCTCACTCGATGTGTCGCGCCGCACGATCAAGACCGAAGACTATCCCCTTACGGCACCGATGTTTTTATATTTCCCAGCCCGCCGCCTGCCTCAGATCGCACGCGATTTTCTGTCCTTTACCCGCAGTCCCACGGCGCAGATTGTGATCCGCCGGGCCGGTTTCGTTGACCAGACACCCGAGGAAATTCCGGTTGAAGATCAGGGAAACCGCTTTGCCAATGCAATCACCGTCGCCGGTGCCGACATTACGCTGGAAGAATTACAGCGCATGACGTCGACTTTGGTACCAATGGCACGGTTGTCGACGTCGTTCCGTTTTGAAGCTGGCTCTGTCCGGTTGGACGCGCAATCGCGGTCAAACGTACAGCAATTGGCCCGCGCGCTGGAGGTGGGTCAATACGATGCCCGCCGCCTTTTGTTTGTGGGATTCAGCGATGGTGACGGGCCGGCATTTGCCAACCGCGAAATTGCTTTGCGCAGGGCCGAGGCGGTCCGCCGTGCGATTATTGCCGCCGCCGTCACCGTCAATCTGGACAGGGTGGTATTGGACGTCGATGCCTTTGGCGAGGCGATGCCGATGGCCTGTGACGACAGCGCCTGGGGCCGTCAGGCCAATCGCCGTGTCGAGGTTTGGGTCCGCTGACGGTTAGCGAAACTGCGGCGGCGCGTATTTCAGCAAGACCGGCACGACCAGTTCTTCTTCGTCGATCAAGTGGCGGTTCAGCAACGGCTTGAACGCATCCAACCGCCGTTTCATCGCGGCCGTTACATCGGTGAACCCTGCTTTCGGCCCGGTATGTTGCAAGACCGCATTGGCGGTGGTCGCCAAATCGGACAGAATCCCGTCAAGGTCTTGGTGATCAGCATCCAGAATGTCAAAGCCGCGCGCGACCCCTTGATCCAGTTTGGCCATGATCGGAAAATATTGCGCATCCTCGATATGGTGGTGGCCGTGCAATTCGTTGATCAACATGCCGCCGAACCGGCTAAGCTTGCGTTTATAGCTAACTGGATCATCGTTGCCGTCCAGCATGGTCTTTACGTCGCCCTCAAGCTGGTCCAGCAGGCGGCGAAACATCATGTGACGATCCAGCCAAAACGCGATCAACTGCGAATAGTTTTCGTTGCGTTCCCATCCGGCGCGGGGATAGGCACGGATCAATTCGCGCAGCGCATCCGGAAGCGCCGCCCGTTGGGCAATCGAAAGCGTTTCTGGCATGGGTGTTTTCGTCATATCACCGCCATACCGCGTCCAGCATGTATGGTAAATTGTACAAAACCTATCCGGTCATCTGCAGGTCAAAGATACCCCTCGGATCGAAAGCTTAATTCGCGTGACTTGCCGATGATCAGGTGGTCGTGCAGGGTCAGGCCCAAGGCGTTGCACGCCGCCTGTATCTGCTGTGTCATGTCGATGTCTGACTGCGAAGGTGTCGGGTCGCCTGATGGATGATTATGTACCAAGATCAGCGCGCTGGCGTTTAGTTCAAGCGCGCGCTTTGCAACCTCGCGGGGGTAGACCGGCACGTGATCGACGGTGCCCTTGCCCTGCTCTTCGTCACCGATAATGACGTTCTTGCGATCCAGAAACAGCACGCGAAACTGTTCCGTTTCACGATGCGCCATCGTGGTATGGCAATAGTCCAGCAATGCGTCCCAACTTGATACGACGTGCTGCTGCATCACCTTCGCGCGGGCCATTCGGTGCGCTGCCGCCTCGATGATTTTAAGCTCGGTGATGACCGCGTCGCCGATGCCGGAAATGTCCCGCAACCGCACGTCAGGGGCTGTGATCACGCGGTTAAAATCGCCAAAGCGGTCCATCAAAGCACGGGCAAGGGGTTTAACGTCCCGGCGCGGAATCGCACGAAACAACACAAGCTCCAGCAATTCGTAGTCGGGCACCGCCGCGGCCCCGCCTTGCATGAAACGGGCGCGCAGACGCTGGCGATGATCCGCGATATAGGACGGTAGTTTGCCGGAAATCGGTGGTGCATCAGCCGCTTCATCCCGCAGGAACGGAAACTGTGGTTCGGCAAAAGATGTGTTTTTTCCCATGCCCCAACCATTCAGCATGGCAAGTTACAAAGCCGTTAATTTTTTCAGCCGGCGCATCTTGGGACGATAAAAAAGGCGAGGCCAAGCCCCGCCTTTGATCTTAGCCCTTCATTGAATCCCAGAAGGTTTTCACCGATGAAAAGAAGCTGCTGGATTCCGGGTTGTTGTTCTCGGATTCCTTTTCAAATTCTTGCAGCAATTCCTTTTGACGGCCGGTCAGGTTCACCGGCGTCTCAACCGCCAGTTCAATGATCATGTCACCGGCACCACCGCCGCGCAGGGGGGGCATGCCCTTGCCACGCAGGCGCATCTGGCGGCCGGATTGACTGCCCGACGGGATTTGCACGCGTCCGCGCCCGCCGTCGATGGTAGGTACTTCGATGCTGCCGCCCAAGGCTGCCGTGCTCATGGAGACTGGTACCCGGCAGAATAGGTTCGGACCGTCGCGTTCGAACAGTTCATGGTCCTGCACCTCGATAAAGATGTACAGATCACCCGATGGGCCACCGCGCATACCCGCTTCGCCTTCGCCGGCAAGACGGATGCGTGTGCCGGTTTCGACACCCGCGGGAATATTTACCGACAGCGCGCGATCCTTCTCGATCCTGCCGGCACCGCGACAGGTCTTGCAGGGGTTCTTGACGATCTGACCCATTCCCGAACAGGTCGGGCAGGTCCGTTCAACGGTAAAGAATCCTTGCTGCGCGCGCACTTTGCCCATGCCCGAACAGGTGGGGCACGTCGACGGTTCAGCGCCGCCTTCGGCACCGGACCCGTTACAGGATCCACAGGAAACGGAGGTCGGCACATTGATCGATTTCTGCATGCCCCGATAGGCATCTTCAAGCGTGATGCCCAAATTATAGCGCAGATCAGCACCGCGCGCAGCACGTCGACCCCCGGCACCGCCCCGCTGGTTGCCCATGAAATCGCCGAACAGATCGTCGAAAACGTCAGAAAACGCGGACGAGAAATCGCCCTGACCGCCGCCAAAGCCGCCACCGGGACGTCCGCCACCGCCGCCGCCCATGCCCCCTTCGAATGCTGCGTGACCATAGCGGTCATAAGCTGCCTTCTTGTCGGGGTTTTTCAGAACCTCGTACGCTTCGTTCGCTTCTTTGAACTGCGCTTCGGCCTTTGGGTTGTCGGAGTTGCGATCGGGGTGCAGTTCCTTGGCTTTGGTGCGGTAACCTTTTTTTATCTCATCGGCAGAGGCACCTTTGGCCACACCAAGAGTTTCGTAGTAGTCACGTTTGGCCATTGATTAGCTCCTACGCTGGAACGTGACGGGCCGGCCCAGCGAAAGGACCGGCCCCATCAGTGGTTCCAAGGGCACGTTTAAGCGCGCTTGTTGTCGTCCAGATCTTCAAAGTCGGCATCGACGATGTCGTCATCACCATGGGGCGCGTCTGCCGCCTGGGCCATGTCGTCATTGTCATCCTGAGCAGCCTTATAGATGGCTTCGCCCAGTTTCATCGCTGCTTCGGTGACGTTCTGTATGCCCGACTTGATCTTTTCGACGTTGTCGGTTTCCAGCTCGTCCTTCAGCGCGGCAATAGCCAGTTCGATCGCTTCGACGGTAGTAGGGTCAACCTTGTCAGAATGCTCTTCCACGGACTTTTCGGTCGAGTGGATCAGCGACTCTGCCTGGTTCTTCGCCTCGATCAGTGCGCGACGTTCCTTGTCGGATTCCGCGTTCTCTTCGGCGTCCTTGACCATCTTCTCGATGTCCGCATCGGACAGACCGCCGGATGCCTGGATCGTGATCTTCTGCTCTTTGCCGGTACCCTTATCCAACGCGCCGACAGCAACGATGCCGTTTGCGTCAATATCAAAGGTCACTTCGATCTGGGGCATGCCACGCGGTGCCGGTGGAATGCTTTCCAGATTGAAGGCACCAAGGATCTTGTTGTCGGCAGCCATTTCGCGCTCACCCTGGAAAACGCGGATGGTCACGGCGTTCTGGTTGTCTTCGGCGGTCGAAAATACCTGAGACTTCTTCGTCGGGATCGTGGTGTTGCGATCGATCAGACGGGTAAAGACGCCGCCCAATGTTTCGATACCCAGCGACAATGGCGTCACATCCAGCAGAACCACGTCTTTGACGTCACCCTGCAGAACACCGGCCTGAATGGCGGCACCCAAAGCGACAACTTCG
>JBFGFW010000013.1:0-14474 GCA_041579395.1 Sulfitobacter sp. | reverse complement strand
TGTAGTGACGGAAGCACTGCATTGTCATAGCTCAAGCGAACGGATTGCATGAAACCCTCCGCAAATCTTAGCCTTTTGTGGCTGGAACTGCCCTATCTTGACCGTTTTGACGCAGCTGCCACCGCAGGTTTTGCGGCGGTCGAAGTGTTGTTTCCCTACGACATCGCCGTCAAGGAGACCCGTAATGCCTGTCTGGCGAATGGGTTAGAGCTTATTCTGATCAATGCCCCGCCCCCGAACTATACGGGCGGCATACGGGGGGTCGCGGCCGACCCGGGCGCGGCTGAACGGTTCCGCTATGATATGATGCGCGCCTTTCGTTATGCCGACGCATTGGGCACCAGCTTTGTGCATGTGATGGCGGGTGAAGCATCCGGCGACGCGGCGATGGCGACGTATATCGAGAACCTGAAGTGGGCCGCGCAGGTCGCACCCAAAGGGATAACATTGACGATAGAGCCATTGAACCCCGTCGCAATGCCCGGCTATTTCCTGAATGATTACGCGCTGGCGGAACAGGTGCTGCGGGCTGTCGACATGCCCAATCTTGGCCTGCAATTCGACAGCTATCATGCGCAGATGATCCATGGCGATGCGGTTGCGGTGTTTGACACCTATGCAGACCGGATCGTGCATGTGCAGGTGGGCGATGCCCCCGACCGTACGGCACCCGGCACCGGCGATGTTGCCTTTGGCGCGCTGTTCGACCGAATCAAGGCGGCAAGCTATGATGGGTGGATCAGCGGTGAATATCACCCCGGAGACGTAACCGAAAAAAGCCTGGACTGGCTCAAGATGATCTGATCACCGGGGTCTTTCACCCCCAGTGTTGTTTCAGGTTTCGATGCCCAATCCGCCGTCAGGTCAATGGGCCTCTGCCCAGTTCGCGCCAACGCCTGCGTCGACGGTCAGTTTCACGTCTAACTTCACCACCGGATCTGCCGCATTTTCCATCACGTGACGTGCGGCCATGATCAGATCGTCTTCGGCACCTTTTTCCACCTCGAACAACAGTTCATCATGCACCTGCAGCAGCATGGCCGCCGGTATGTCCTTGATCGCGTTGGGCATACGGATCATCGCGCGCCGGATGACGTCGGCCGCAGTGCCTTGAATGGGCGCGTTGATGGCGGCACGCTGCGCGAAACCGGCGCGCGGGCCCTTTGCCGCAATCTCGGGGGTGTTGATCTTGCGACCGAACAATGTCTGGACATAGCCGTGCTCCTTGGCAAACGCCTTGGTGTCGTCCATATAGGTCCGGATGCCGGGGAACCGTTCGAAATAGCGGTCGATGAACCCCTGCGCCTCGGCGCGGGGAATGCGCAGGTTGCGCGCCAGACCAAAGCCAGAGATGCCGTAGATGACCCCGAAATTGATCGCCTTTGCCTGCCGGCGCACATCTGGCGTCATTTCATCCAAAGGCACCCCAAACATTTCCGAGGCGGTCAGGGCGTGGATGTCGATGCCATCCTTGAACGCCTGTTTCAACTCAGGAATGTCGGCAATGTGCGCCAAAATGCGCAGCTCGATCTGCGAATAGTCCAGTGCGACCAAAACCTTACCTTCTTCGGCGACAAAGGCCTCGCGGATGCGACGGCCTTCCTCGGATCGGATCGGGATGTTTTGCAGGTTCGGATCGGTCGATGCCAAGCGCCCCGTTGACGCCCCCGCGATGGAATAGGACGTGTGCACCCGCCCGGTATCCTTGTTGATGTGATCCTGCAGCGCGTCCGTATAGGTCGACTTCAGTTTCGACAGTTGCCGCCAGTCCAGAATGCGGCGTGGGAAATCATGCTCTGTCGCGAGGTCTTCAAGAATGTCAGCACCGGTCGAATATTTCCCGTTTGCACCTTTCTTTCCGCCCTCAAGTCCCATTTCGTCGAACAGGACTTCGCCCACCTGCGCAGGCGATCCGACGTTGAACTTGTGACCGACCAGCCCAAAGATCTCGTCCTCAAGGCCCGCCATCTTCTGGGCAAAGGCATTCGACATGCGCGACAGCGTATCGCGGTCTACCTTGATACCGGAACGTTCCATCGCGGCTAAAACCGGCACCAGCGGGCGTTCCAGTGTTTCATAGACCTTGGTGACCTGCACCCTGTGCAATTGCGGCTTGAACAGTTGCCACAGCCGCAGGGTGATGTCCGCATCTTCGGCGGCGTATTTGACGGCATCGGCCAGCGGCACCTTGTCAAAGGTGACGGCAGATTTGCCGGACCCCAACAACGGCTTGATCGGGATCGGGGTGTGGCCCAGATACCGCTCCGACAATGTGTCCATGCCGTGCCCGTGCAGGCCCGCGTGCATCACATAGGACATCAGCATTGTGTCATCGATCGGGGCCACGGTGATGCCAACTTGGGCAAAAATCTTGCTGTCGTATTTCATGTTTTGCCCGATCTTCAGGATCGAAGGATCCTCCAGCATCGGGGTCAGGATCTGCAGAACGGCTTCGGTGCTCATCTGCCCTTCTGCCAACGCATCCGACCCAAACAGATCATCCGCGGCATTGGCCTTGTGGATCAACGGGATATAGCAGGCATGTCCGGGCACCACACATAGCGAAATGCCCACCAGATCGGCGGTCATTTCGTCCAGACCGGTCGTTTCGGTGTCGATGGCGACATAACCGAACTCGTAAATCTGGTCGATCCAGTTTTGCAGGGCGGCGGCGTCGCTGACCTGTTCATAGGTGTCGGGCGAAAAAGGAATGTCGGCGGCGGCAGGGGTGTTATCTGCAACGGGGGCTTCGGCAATCACGGGGGCTTCTTTGCCCAACACTTCGGCCACCCGTTTTGACAGGGTTCTGAATTCCATTTCGGCCAAGAAACCCAACAGCTTGTCGGGGTCAGGGTCTTGCACCTCCAGATCGTCCAGCGTGAAATCCAATGGCGTGTTCTCGTCCAGCAACACCAGCTTGCGCGACAGGCGGATCTGGTCGGCGTGGTCAATTAGGGTCTGCCGGCGCTTGGGCTGGGGGATCTCCTCGGCGCGGTCCAGCAGCGTGTCCAGATCGCCGAATTCATTGATCAGCAGCGCCGCTGTCTTGATCCCGATGCCCGGTGCCCCCGGCACGTTGTCAACGGAATCGCCCGCCAGGGCCTGCACATCGACGACACGTTCAGGATAAACGCCGAACTTCTCGAACACGCCGTCGCGGTCAATGGTCTTGTTCTTCATGGCGTCCAGCATCTCGACGCCGTCGCCAACCAGCTGCATCAGGTCCTTGTCCGAACTGATGATGGTACACCGTCCGCCAGCGGCACGCGCCTGAACCGCAAGAGTGGCAATGATGTCGTCGGCCTCAAAGCCCTCCTTTTCCTTGCACGCGATATTGAACGCTTCCGTGGCGGCGCGGGTCAGCGGGATCTGGGGCCGCAGGTCTTCGGGCATCGCCTCGCGGTTGGCCTTGTACTTGTCATACATGTCGTTGCGAAAGGTGTGGCTGCCCTTGTCAAAGATCACGGCAACGTGTGTCGGCGCGTCGGGGCCGTTGTTGCCCTCGACATAGCGGTGCAGCATGTTGCAAAACCCGGCCACCGCGCCGATCGGCAGCCCGTCTGATTTGCGGGTCAGCGGCGGCAAGGCGTGGTAAGCGCGAAAAATGAACGCCGATCCGTCGATCAGATGCAGATGGTGACCCTTGCCAAATGTGCCGGACATGTCGGTGCTCCCTTGGATGTGTGCCCTCTTTTGCCACGAAGCGGCCGGGCCTGCCAGAAGACATTCAGGTCAACCCTTGGCTTCATTTTGCCAGGAAAACTCCCCGCGGAGCGTCCCGCAACCTGCGTCACTCGCCTTGGTACAGATCGAAAGACAGACTGACCGACAGGGGCATCGGTGTCCAAAGACCAAAGCGCAGGCCGGCGGCGCGCAGGCGCTCTCCGATCCAGACGTTGCAGGTTCTCAGGATGTTGAACGTGCCACGCGCCGCGTAAAAGCCGTCGGTCAGGGTATAGCCCGCGACGTTCACGCGCGCGGGTATGCCATCAGCGCCCAGATCGAAACTGGTCCAGATGCTGGCCAGAAGGGCGGTGTATTCCGGCGCGGTCAAGGCCAGGCGGCGGACGGGCAAGTCGGGATTGAGAGCTCCCACAATATCGACGCGAAGCACGGATCGGTCGCCGATGATCCCGCGCCACAAAGCGGGAAACCTCAGATCGGTGGACACTCTGGTTTGTGTGTAAAAATCCTGCGCGCCCCAGCCGACGACCAGCCATTCAGCCGCAGGATGATCCAGCCCCAGCCCGGTTTGCAACAACGGCGCGAAACGCGCCATCGCTTCGGCGTCCAGAGGCAGCAACAGATCATAGTGGATCGGCCCGCTGATCAACAAGACTTCGTGCGTGCGCGGGGTGTTGTCGGGCGTTGCAGCGCCCGGAAGAACCGCGCCGAGAACCGCCGCCATGAGGTAAAGCGCGGGCAGCAGTGTCACGACACCCAAAACTTTGAGTGCTGGTTTCAGACTTTGCCCTCGAAGTTTTGGTGCACGAATTTGCAATCGCAATAGCCGCATTCGACCCAACCCTTGTCTTGCGGGATCTGCAACCAAACGCGGGGATGGCCCAAGGCACCTTCGCCGCCATCACAGGCAACGCGCCAGGTGTTCACAATCCGGGTCTCGGGGGCGTGGGTTGTCATGCTGTTGTCCTTGGCTTTGGATGCGCTGTTGTTATGACCAAACCCTGCGGGCAGGGCAAGGGTATGGGGGCTGTTTTGCCAGGTCGGTGCTTACATGTTTGTAATCTGCCCTGAATTGGGTTCAACATCCCGCTTTCTGTCGCTAGAAGACACCAAAACAGCGCAGAAAGCCGGAGCAGACCGCAAATGAGCAGCCCAAAACCTGTCGTATTGTGCATTCTTGACGGATGGGGCTTGCGCGCGGATGCCGAGGGCAACGCGCCTTTGCTGGCCAATACGCCGAATTTCGACCGGATCATGCAGACGTGTCCGACCGCCACGCTGACGACCTTTGGGCCGGATGTGGGCCTGCCCGAAGGGCAGATGGGCAATTCCGAAGTGGGTCATACCAACATCGGTGCAGGCCGGGTCGTGCCGATGGACCTGGGCCAGATCGATCTGGCGATTGCCGACGGGAGCTTTGCGAAGAACCCGCCTTTTTTGGAGTTCATCGGCAAGCTGAAAGACAGCGGCGGCACCGCGCATCTGGTGGGGCTGGTGTCTGACGGGGGTGTGCACGGTCATATGGACCACATGGTCGCTGCGGCCAAGGCACTGCGTGCGCAGGGTGTGCCTGTGCTGATCCATGCGCTGACTGACGGTCGTGACGTCGCCCCACGATCGGCGTTGAACTATTTCAAGACGCTTGAATCCGACATGCCCGATGGTGTTGCAATCGCGACTGTTATTGGCCGTTATTTCGCGATGGACCGTGACAACCGTTGGGCGCGCGTAAAAACGGCTTTTGATGCTATCGTTTACGGCAAAGGCAAAGTCGAAAAGACCCCACGCGACGCTGTGGATGCCGCCTATGACCGGGACGAGAATGATGAGTTCATCACGCCGACCGTGATTGATGGGTATCCCGGTGCCAAAGATGGTGACGCGGTGTTCTGCCTGAATTTCCGCGCCGACCGCGCCCGCGAGATTATGGCGGCCATCGGTGCCCCCGACTTTGATAAATTCGCGGCAGGCACCCGTCCGCGGTGGGCGGCGTTGATGGGAATGGCGGAATATTCGGTCGCGCATAACGCTTACATTACCACGATGTATCCGCAGCCCGATATTGTGAACACATTAGGGGCCTGGGTGGCACAGCACGGCTTGCGACAGTTCCGGATCGCCGAGACCGAGAAATACCCGCACGTGACGTTTTTTCTGAACGGCGGTGAAGAAGACCCGGTGGCAGGCGAAGATCGGTTCATGCCGAAATCGCCTAATGTCGCGACCTATGACATGCAGCCCGAAATGTCTTCGGTCGAGGTGACTGATCATCTCGTTCAAGCCATCGAAAACGGCTATGATCTGATCGTCGTGAATTACGCCAACCCCGACATGGTCGGCCATACCGGCGATTTGCAGGCCGCGATTGCAGCCTGCGAGGCCGTGGATCTGGGGCTGGGTCGCGTGCTGGCCGCGATTGAAGACGCAGGCGGGGCGATGGTGATTACCGCCGATCACGGCAACTGTGAAACGATGATAGACCCAGAAACAGGCGGCGCGCATACAGCCCACACGTTGAACCCTGTGCCCGTCGCAGTCGTTGGCGGGCCGAAAGATACGCGGCTGCGGTCGGGACGTCTGGCCGACCTTGCGCCCACGATTCTGCAACTAATGGGGCTGGCGCAACCCGCCGAGATGACGGGGCGGTCGCTGTTGAAATGATACGGGTCCTGGTCATAGCGCTGCTGATGTGGCCACTTGGGGCCCTGGCGCAAAGCGAAGCGGCGGATCAGGCGCGACGCGCCATGGCCGAACTTGAAGAAGCTTCGGCCCAACTGGACGCCGCGACCGGCGCGCGGGATCGGGTGATGGCCCTGACCCAGACCATCCAGGCGTTCGAAACCGGGCTGGGGGCGATGCGCGAAGGGCTGCGGCAAGCGGCGATCAACGAAGAACAACTCAGCATGAAGCTCCAGTCGCGCGATGGCGAGGTGGCACAGCTTCTGGGCGTACTGCAAAGTATCGGCGGCAACCCGTCCCCCACGCTGTTTCTACATCCCGACGGGCCCATCGGCACGGCGCGGGCCGGCATGCTGCTCGCGGAATTGACGCCGGCGCTGAATGCGCGTGCGGACGCGCTGCGCGAAGACCTGCAAGAGGTGCAGACTCTGCGCAGCTTGCAATCCGACGCAGCCAAGCGATTGCAGGCAGGCCTGACCGAAGTGCAAGGCGCGCGCACCGCGCTGAACCAAGCAATGGCCAATCGCACCGACCTGCCCAAACGCTTTACCGAAGATCCGGTCCGCACGGCGATCTTGATCTCGACGTCTGAAACGCTCGGGGGGTTTGCCAGCGGCCTGTCGGAAATGACGTCAGAACAGATCGAACCCGCGCCGTTGAATTTCGAGGGTCAGATCGGCGCGCTGGAACTGCCGGTTCAAGGTCTGATCCTGCGCGGTGCCAATGAAACCGACGCCGCCGGTGTGAAACGTCCCGGTATCATTCTGGCGACGCGGCCGCGGGCGATTGTCACCACCCCCACAGCGGCGACAATCCGCTACACAGGGCCACTTCTGGATCTAGGGACCGTCATCATCCTTGAACCTCGCGCAAACACCCTGTTTGTTCTTGCCGGACTGGATCTGGTTTACGGTGAGGCGGGTCAGGTGATCAGTGCCGGGACGCCGATCGGGCTGATGGGCGGGCCTGCAGCAAATAAAGGCGGCGCTTTGTCACCAAATGGTGAAGGGGCTGGCGTAGAACGTTCAGAAACGCTCTATATAGAAGTAAGAGAGAACAATATTCCGCAGGATCCGTCCAACTGGTTCCGAACTGATAAGGATTGATAGAAATATGAAGAAGTTCGTGATGGCTGCACTCGGTGGCACGTTGGCAGGGGTCATCGCCACGACGCAGATTGCAGGCCCCCTGTTGGCGCAGGAATCAGCCAAAGCCGGCAATGTGTACGAACAGCTGGACCTGTTCGGCGATATCTTTGAACGGATCCGCGCGCAGTATGTGGAAGAGGTGGATACCGAAGAGCTGATCGAAGCGGCAATCAACGGCATGCTGACATCGCTTGATCCCCACTCCAGCTATTTGTCGCCCAAGGACGCGCTGAAGATGCGCGATCAGACACGCGGTGAATTCGGCGGTCTTGGCATCGAGGTCACGCAGGAAGAAGGCTTTGTCAAAGTGGTGTCGCCGATTGACGGCACCCCGGCGTCAGAGGCCGGGATCGAAGCAGGCGATTTCATCACCCACGTCAACAGCGAAAGCCTGTTGGGACTGACGTTGGATGACGCGGTCGAACTGATGCGCGGGCCGGTGGGGTCCGAGATCATCATCACTGTCGTGCGCGAAGGCGAAACCGAACCGTTCGACGTGTCGCTGATCCGTGACACGATCCAACTGACCGCCGTGCGGTCGCGGACCGAAGGCAATGCCGTCGTGATGCGCGTGACCACGTTCAATGAACAGACCTATCCCAAGCTCAAGGAAGGTCTGGATGAACAGATCGCCGCAGCGGGTGGCATCGACAAGATTGACGGCATCGTACTGGATTTGCGCAACAATCCGGGCGGTCTTTTGAATCAGGCGATCGCCGTATCCGACGCTTTCCTTGAAGAAGGAGAGATTGTCAGCACCAGAGGTCGCGACGCCGCCGACAGTGACCGCACCAACGCGACACCCGGCGATCTGGCCCAAGGTAAACCGATTGTCGTGCTGATCAACGGCGGGTCTGCATCCGCGTCGGAAATCGTCGCGGGCGCGTTGCAGGATCACCGCAGGGCCATCGTTGTCGGCACCAAGAGCTTTGGCAAGGGGTCGGTTCAGACCATCATGCCATTGCGCGGTGAAGGTGCGATGCGGCTGACCACGGCGCGCTACTACACACCCTCGGGTCGGTCTATACAGGCGCTTGGTGTGTCTCCCGACATCGTCGTGGCACAGCCGCCTGCGAAACCTGTCAGCGAAGAGGAAGAAACAGACGACAAGCGGCCATCACGTTCCGAGGCAGACCTGCGGGGCAGCCTGAACAACGACAGCCTGACCGCCGACGAAATTGAACAGATCAAGGAAGATCGCGCCAAGGCTGATAAAGCTGCCGCCCTGCGCGAAGAGGATTATCAATTGGCCTATGCTATTGATATCCTCAAGGGTTTGTCAGCACTTGGCCCCAAGCAATAGGGGTTATTGGCGCAACGTTCTACGCTGATCTTGATTTGAAATGGTCCCGTCCTGTGACGGGGCCATTTTTTTGGGGTGGTGGTGGTGCTGGGGTGGGACCGCGTGTCAGGCTGACTTTCCCAAAAGTCTCAGACTGGTGCTGCTGCGAAACAAAGCCACGGCAGCCAAAACCAGCACCATCAGCATTTTTACCCTGATCCCGCTTGCGGTGGACGGACAGCCGTGCCCGATCAGCATCGTCATCGCAACATGACCGATGAAGGTGAACATCTGCCCGTGTCAACAACTGCCAATCCCCGTCACGGTGACTGCGGGTGTTGACGCAAACCGCGAGCCTGACAGGGTGATCTGGGTGGAAGTGGCCATCGACGCCCACAAATTCAGCCCCCCGATGCCGATCAGCCCCATGCAAATCAGCACCACACGGCCGGGGCGGACGGCTTGTGTCGCTTCCTTGGGCCTTTTTGCGACGCGGGTTTCACGGGTTCGCTGCAAGGTTTCGTAGATCGGTCCGTTGTCCCAGGAAAAATCAGCAAGTCATCGGATGGCAAAACGCAGCTTTGCCCCAATTTGTCTCGATGCCAAGATTTTTCAAGCTCACGTCCGACAGAATGATTGATTCAAGATCTGATCCCATGCGGACCAAAGCGATCTTGCAATCGCACGGGCCTGCGTCGCGCAGGGCCACGTCGTCGCGTGCGTCTACGATGACAGTTCGCGCCTGCAATATCGTCTTTTGAGGGCTGCACCGGGCATGCGGCTAGGTTGTTTCGACGCAGTGCCGCCGGAATGCCCGCTTGAGCATATCAAGTTCAGCCCGCAACAAGCTCATTTCGGCGTGCAGATCCACGCTTGAGATTTCGTCGCCGATGATGACAATATCGCCGATTTTCTGGTTTGTCAGCCTGTCGATCACCAGAATGATCTGGATGCCATCGGCAATCGCGGCCGCGGGAACTGGCACCGTCAGAACCCAATGCTCCGCCGCCTCGTTCCGCGTCAGTTTGAAATCCGGCACGGTTGCGTTGGCATGGGTCACCGTGATTTCCGGCGTGTCTTTGCCCGCGCCAGAAATCACGCCCTGCCACATGCCTTCCAGCATCCGGGTTTTTGTCAGTGTGAGTGTGCTCATCCTAAAGTCCTAAAGCTGTGCGCGGGGGCGTCGCGAGAACGTCAGATCCCGCAACACGATCTCGTTCATCTCGGGTCCTTCGAAAATCAGGTCGATCCACGCTTTTTCGACCCGCTTTTCGTTCAGGTTTGAATAGGCCAGATCAAATTCGACGGTGATGTCTTGTTGATCCAGCGGCAGTTCACGCACGATCTGTTCGGTGTTGGGCCCGTGCCGGATATTCAGCCGCGCGAAAATCTCGATCGGTTTTTCCATTTCAACGATGGCGTCCATCCGCAAGAGATGGGTCCGCTTCAGGCCATTCACACAGGCTTCGGGCAAGTCCAGCACGATCGACAGGAACGACCCCTCAAAGCGAAAGACATCCAGCCGCAGACCATAGGGGGCCAGATCCGCCTCGCGCAGGTTGCGCAGTTGCCGGATCCCCATTTCGGCACGGGGGCAGTCGTGAAAGACGGTGACCTCTTCGCCCAGCATCGCCTTTGACCCGACCGATGAAATTCCGGGCACAGGCAAAGGCCCGCGCCACAGTTTCGGGCGCCACGCCCAGTCGGCACTGTGCGGTTTGAAGAACTTGGTGGACCCGACCATGGGCAAGGCCAGCCGCTCTTCGGCGACATGTATCAGTTGGTCAAGATGGGTTTTTAGCGTCCGTGCACGGCCCGACTGCTTGCGCAGCGTCTCCAGATCGACATCTTGTGCCCTATTGGCCTTGGTCGCCCATCTGCGCATGATCCGCGCAGACAGGGCCTTGTCGAAAAGCTGAGTGCCGAATTTCGCCATATGTGCCTGATGCCCCGTTTTCTGGGTGGTTGTTTTGCGCGACTCTAACTGCTGAAAAGCTTTGGTTCAAACGAATTGCCACGCGGGCCCCGTTGGTCAATTGCGTTTTGCTGCCGCAGGGGCCGCTGCTGGCGATGCCTCCACGCTGCGGGCGATCAACTGGGTCAAAACCTCATGCCCTGATCCTCTGATCATTTCACCACGTTCCGGCCCATAAACTGCGATGCCCGCTGTCTGCCCGCCGATGCGCGCGACGCCGCGCCATTGTGTTGTGGCAAGCCCGCCGACCGGGATGCGGCCCTGCGCGCGAAATGTCACCTGATTTTCCTGCTGGTCAACGTTGCCCACATTTTGCAGCGCGGTTGCCGTCGCGATATGCTGCGCCGTCGGCAAGGGGCCGGGTTTGCTGGTGGTCAGGCTGACAGTGATCAATCCGCGCGGTGCAGACCCGGCGGCCGACGGAACCCCCAACATATCACAGCGCGCCATCACGGCGAACCGGGGATCAAGGCTGGCTCGGTCGATGCAATAGCCGGCCGGAGCCACCAGCACGACACCGCCCGTCATGGACGCGCGCGACAACGGCAGGGTCGATCCGCGCGCGGAAACGCCCGGCAGCCCGAACGTCGGGTCCGGACCCGCCTCGCAGCCGGTCAGCGTGAAGATCGCGATGGCGGCAAGCGCCCCCTTAAAGATCCATGTAGTCATGCGTTTCAGCCTCGGCACCGGGGTGCGTGACCGCGCCCAGATAGGTTGGTCCGACAAGCTGGGCGTATTTCCACAGCGCGCCGCTTTGATAGTTGGTGGTGCGTGCGCCGGTCCATGCCGCCTTGCGCTTGGCCATGTCGGCGTCGCTGACATCGACGGAAATCGTACCCTCAATGGCGTTCAGCGTGATCATGTCACCCTGTTCGAGCAATGCGATCGGCCCGCCATATGCAGCCTCTGGGCCGACGTGCCCGACGCAGAACCCGCGCGTCGCGCCCGAAAAGCGCCCGTCGGTGATCAGCGCGACCTTCTTGCCCATGCCCTGACCGGACAACGCGGCAGTGGTCGCCAGCATTTCGCGCATGCCGGGGCCGCCTGCGGGACCTTCGTTGCGGATCACGAAAACATCGCCTTCCTTGTAGGCGCGTTTCTGGACCGCCTCGAACGCGTCCTGTTCGCATTCAAAGATCAGCGCCGGGCCGGTGAATACGATGTCAGCTTCGGACATGCCCGCGATTTTCACGATGGCACCTTCGGGTGCCAGATTGCCTTTCAAGCCCACGACGCCGCCGGTCTTGCTGATCGGAGTAGCGACTGGATGGATCACCTTGCCGTCCGCTTCACGATCGATCATATCGAGTTCTTCACCGATGGACCTGCCGGTGACGGTGATGCAATCGGTGTGAAGCAGACCCGCCTTGCGCAATTCCTTCATGACGACGGGAACGCCGCCTGCGTCATACAGATCCTTGGCGACATAGGCACCGCCGGGCTTCATATCGACGAAATAGGGCGTGTCGCGGAAGATTTCACAGACGTCATCTAGAAAGAAGTCGATCCCTGCCTCGTGGGCCATCGCCGGCAGGTGCAGACCGGCATTTGTGGACCCGCCCGTGCAGGCCACGATACGGGCCGCGTTTTCAAAGGCCTGACGGGTGCAGATGTCACGGGCACGGATATTCTTTTCGATCAGGTTCATGACCGCCTCGCCCGATGCTTTGGCATAGGCGTCGCGCGATTCATACGGCGCTGGCATCCCGGACGAGTTGGGCAGCGCCAAACCGATCGCCTCGGACACGCAGGCCATGGTGTTTGCGGTGAACTGGCCGCCACAGGCACCCGCTGTCGGGCAGGCAACACGTTCAAGGATTTCAAGCGCGGCTTCAGACATCGTGCCGTTCTGGTAGTTGCCTACCGCTTCGAACATGTCCTGCACTGTGAGGTCGCGGTTGGCGAATGCGGCCGGCACATCGGCACCGGCAGGCGCTTTGCCCGGCAGGATCGACCCGCCATACAAGAACACCGACGGCACGTTCAGCCGGATCATCGCCATCATCATGCCGGGCAGCGATTTATCGCACCCCGCCAGACCGACAAGCGCGTCGTAGCAGTGGCCGCGCATCGTCAGTTCGACCGTGTCGGCGATGGCTTCGCGCGAGGCCAGCGACGACCGCATGCCTTCGTGGCCCATGGCGATACCGTCGGTCACGGTGATGGTAGTGAATTCGCGGGGCGTGCCTTGTTGTGCTTTTACGCCAATTTTGACGGCCTGCGCCTGACGGTTCAGCGCGATGTTGCAGGGGGCCGCTTCGTTCCAGCAGGTGGCGACACCGACCAAAGGCTGATGAATCTCTTCCTCTGTCATGCCCATGGCATAGTAGTATGATCGATGCGGCGCGCGCTCTGGTCCTTCGGTGACATGACGGCTGGGCAATTTGGACTTGTCGAAACGGTTGTTGGTGGACATCAGACGGCTCCCTGATTGGACATTTATACCGGAATAGCCACCAACCCTCGCTGCTGCAAGGCTCAAGCCGCTGGTTGAAGTGAGCGGCCTGCGGCCCTAGGTTCCAAAAGACCCCCAGGCATTCAGCCTGTCCCAGCGAAAGCCGTACCGCATGGAGCGATCGATTTTTTCCTTTATATGGAAACATTCCCGCCGGGATCAGCTGGCTTTGCTGGTGTTTACGCTGATTACGTTCCCGTTCCAGTACATCACGCTGGAACTGCCCAAACGCATCATCAACGACGCCATCGGGGCCGAATCAGATGTGATCCGGGTTTTGGGCTTTGAATTCAGTCAGGTGCAGTTTCTGATGATCCTGTGTTTTGGGTTCCTGGCCGCAGTCCTGGTGCACGGGCTGATGAAGATGCGCCTGAACACGATGAAAGGGGTATTGGCTGAACGGCTGCTGCGCAGGTTCAGGTACAAGCTGATTTCCCGAATGATGCGGTTTCCGCGCAGCTATTTTGACAACACCAGCCAGGGCGAGCTTGTCGCCATGGTCACCTCTGAGGCCGAGCCGATGGGCGGGCAGATGGGCGACGCGATTGCACAGCCGGTGTTCCAGGCAGGACAGATGATGATTATCCTGCTGTTCCTGTTCCAGCAGTCCGTGTGGTTCGGATTGGCGGGCGTGGCGCTGATCCCGGTGCAGGCCTATGTGATTCCGATGTTGCAGCGTCAGATCAACCTGCTGAACAAGGAACGGATCAAGGAAGTTCGCAACTTCGCGTCAGAGATCGGCGAGACGGCAGCCGGCATTTCGGATCTGCGTGCAAATGGCGGGTGGCGCTACCGGCTGGCGCGCATGACAGACCGGTTGGGGCTGCTGTTCACGATCCGTTTCCAGATCTATCAGAAAAAGTTCTTCATGAAGTTCCTCAATAACTTCATCACGCAGCTGACACCGTTCTTTTTCTATGCGGTTGGCGGCTATCTCGCGATCATGGGGCAGATCACGGTTGGGGCCCTGGTCGCTGCATTGGCCGCGTACAAGGACTTGTCGAATCCGTGGAGGGAGTTGCTTACCTATTATAACGAGACGCAGGATATGGGCGTGCGTTGGGAAGTGGTGATTGAGCGGTTCGCACCGCGCGGCATGATTGACGAGGCCCTGTTTGAAGGGGTGCCAGACGAAATTCCGCACCTCAAAGGGCCGATCAAACTGGATCACGTCACGGTGCGCAGCCCTGACGGCAACGCCGTTCTGGAAGACATCGATCTGGAGATACCGATGGGCGCGCGCGTCGCGAT
>JBFGFW010000012.1:0-14742 GCA_041579395.1 Sulfitobacter sp. | reverse complement strand
CTTTCGGGTGCAGATGCCGTTGATTTTGCCCGGCGTCATTTCCGGCGGTCTCTTTGCCTTCATCACCTCATTCGATGAAGTCGTGGTGGTCCTGTTCGTTGGCTCTGCCGGTCAGAAAACCCTGCCTTGGCAGATGTTCACCGGCTTGCGCGAACAGATCAGCCCCACAATTCTGGCCGTGGCCACGATCCTTGTTGGCATCTCGATCTGCCTGCTTACCGTGGTGGAATTGCTGCGCCGCCGGTCCGAGCGCCTGCGCGGCATGTCACCGGGCTGACACCTTCTTCCAGATGGTTCAAAATCCTCGCCGAAGGCATGCCCAAGATCCCCTTAGGGTCTTGGGCAATCTACCCTCACTTTGCGGCCCTGATCTTTTCAAGCAGGCGCAATGATGCGTACCCATCTGGCAGAACCCCTTGAGCCACCTGAAAATCCCGCACCGCGTTAATTGTCAAAGGCCCGATTTTCGCGTCGATCTTGACCGTGTCAAAGCCAAGCGCCGTCAACTGGGTCTGCAACTCAATCCGTTCATCAAAGGATAACGCCCGGTCGTCAGTCGGCCAACCGTGCTTGATCGGATCACCCCCGGCGATACGGTCACTCAGATGGCCCACCCCGATGACATAGGCGTCGGCGGTATTGTACCGCTCAAGCACCTCGAAATTGGAAAAGATCATAAAGGCGGCCCCCTTTGCGCCCCCCGGCAACAGGATCGACGCCAATCCATAATCCGCGATCTCCGCCCCCACCATGGAGTTGACCCCCAGCGCGGCCCAATCCTCGGGCGATTTCAGCGTTTTCCGGTTGGCCAGCAGATAGTCAAACCCATCGGGCAAGCGCACTTCGACCCCCCAAGGCTGCCCCGTGGTCCAACCGAAATGCTTAAGATATGCCCCTGTCGATGCCAGCGCATCGCGCGGATCATCGCCCCAGATGTCACGCTTGCCATCACCGGTAAAATCCACCGCATGCCGCTGAAACGACGACGGCATGAATTGCGTGTGCCCCATCGCACCAGCCCAACTGCCAGTCATTTGCTGCGGCGACGTATCCCCCGCCTGCAAAATCCGCAGCGCGTCCAGCAACTCACCCTCAAAGAAATCGCGCCGCCGGCCGTCATAGGCCAGGGACGCAAGCGATGTAATCACGCTGTCGCTGCCTCGAAACGTACCATAGGCACTTTCCAGCCCCCACACCGCAACAACGATTTCCATATCGACGCCATAGGTCGCCTCAATCTGCTCCAACGCCTCGCGATGCGTCTCAAGCGCGGCTTTGCCGTTGGTGATACGCAGGTCGGAAGTCGCTGTTTTCAGGTAGTCCCAAATCGTCTTGGTGAACTCAGATTGGTTGCGATCCCGGCGGATGACCTCGGCGTCGTAGGTGACGTTTTTCACGGCGGCGTCGTACACCTTTGCAGCGATGCCAGCGTCCAATGCACGGGCGCGAAAGTCAGCCAGCCAATTCTGCAATCCGGCATCGCTGCCTTCATCCACCTGATCCACCACAGGGACCGGATCAGCCGCATACACAGTGGTTGCAGACCATGCCATCGCGGCAGCCAGGATCCATACCGGTATAGAACTCATAACACTTTCCTTTGCGCGTTTTCTGGCAAGGCTAATGCCATTTCGGCAGATCATATAGGTCAAAACCGACCATGGGTGCGCTACCGCCGGGTGCGTTTGACCTTACGTTTGATCTTGTCTTCCTTGCGTTTCGCCTTGGTGGCCTTGCGCTTGGGATTGGTCCGGCCCGCAGGTCCACGTCCCCCACGCCCGCCCTTCGGCAGCGCCTCGCCGTCCAGCGTCAGAAGCTCTAGCGCGATGCCGCCCGTGACCGGAACCGCCTCGGTCAGGCGCACGGTCACCCGCTGACCGATGCCGATGGTCAGCCCGGTATCGGATCCCATCAGTGTGCCTGCTTCGGGATCGAAGTGGAAGTATTCACGCCCCAGCGACCGCATCGGCAACAGCCCGTCTGCACCGGTTTCATCCAGTTTCACAAAAGCCCCAAACCGGGCCACGCCACTGATTCGGCCCGAGAACTCATTGCCGACCCGCTCCGACAGATAGGACGCCAGATAGCGGTCGGTCGTGTCGCGTTCGGCAACCATCGACCGCCGCTCCGTGTCAGATATATGCGCGCCAGTCTGATCAATGTCTTCAATGTCATGCGGGCTCAGCCCGTCTTTGCCCCAGCCGTGGGCGGTGATCAGCGCACGGTGCACGATCAGATCCGCATAGCGCCTGATCGGCGACGTGAAATGCGCGTAGGACCGCAGCGCCAGCCCGAAATGCCCGATATGCGCGGGTCCGTAATAGGCTTGCGTCATCGACCGCAAGGTAGAAATGTTGATTAACTCGGCGTCATCCGTCCCTGCCGCATCATTCAAAAGTCGGTTCAGTTGCGATGTGTGCAGCACCTGCCCCTTTGCCAGCGTATACCCCGCCGCCTGCGCCGTTTCACGCAAGGCGTCCAGCTTTGCGGGGCTGGGTTCTTCGTGAATCCGGTACAAAAGCGGCGTTTTTTTGGCCAGCAAAGTCTCGGCGGCAGCGACATTGGCCAACACCATGAATTCTTCGATCAGCTTGTGCGCATCCAACCGGTCTTTGAAGTTGACCGATTTTACCGTGCCGTCGGCATCCAGTTCGATCCGCCGTTCCGGCAGGTCCAGATCAAGTGGCTGGCGCTGCGCCCGCGCGTTTTTCAGTGCCGCATAGGCGGCGTAGATTGGTTTCAGCACCGGGTCCAGCAGCGGGCCGGTGCGGTCGTTCGGACGCCCCTCTATCGCGTCCTGCACTTCCTCATAGTGAAGCGATGCAGGCGACCGCATCAACCCGCGATGAAAGCTGTGTCCGACCTTTTCCCCCGAGCCGTCCAGCACCATGCGCACGGCGATACAAATGCGCGGCACTCCTTCGTGCAGCGAACACAAATCGCCCGACAGACGATCGGGCAACATCGGCACCACGCGGTCCGGGAAATACGTTGAATTGCCGCGCTTGCGTGCCTCGCGGTCCAGCGCCGATCCGGGCGTGACGTAGGCGGCGACATCCGCAATCGCGACCCAGACAACATGGCCACCCTTGTTCTTGGGGTCCTCATCGGCATGGGCATAGCAGGCATCGTCATGGTCACGCGCATCGGACGGGTCGATGGTGATCAGCGGCAAGTCCCGCAAGTCTTCGCGGCCATTCAGCCCGATGGGCTTGGCCGCATCGGCCTCGGCCATCACATCGTCGGGAAAATGATCGGGGATGCCATGTTGATGAATGGCGATCAGCGACACCGCCTTGGGCGCAGAAGGGTCGCCCAACCGCGCCACGATCCGCGCGCGCGGCAAGCCCATCCGACCCTTGGGACCGGCATGTTCCGCCTCGACCAATTCGCCATCCTTGGCACCGTACGTTGCGTCGGCCGCAACGGTCCATTGCTTGTCGCCCCCCTTGTCGATGGGCAGAATACGCCCGCCTTCGGTGGATTGCCGAAAGATACCCAAGACGCGCTCGGGGTTCGCGCCGATCCGCCGGATCAGCCGCCCCTCATAGTTGTGATCATCGGCCTTGACCAACGTCAGCCGCGCCAAAATGCGGTCGCCGGCCCCCAATGCGGGATCTGAAGCGCGCGGAATCACCAGCACAATCGGCTCTTTCCCGGTGCCCTGCCATTCCATCGGTTTGGCAAACAGATCGCCGTCACTGTCCGGTCCGGTGATTTGCAGAACCGATACGGGTGGCAGACGGTCGGGGTCTTGATAGCTGCGCTTGCGTTTTTCCAGGTGCCCTTCGTCTTCCAGTTCTTTCAGGACACGTTTCAGGTCAATCCGCGCAGCCCCTTTGATGCCGAACGCCTTGGCGATCTCTCGTTTGGCGGTCAGGGTGGGATTGGCGGCGATCCAGTCAAGGATTTCGGGCTTGGAAGGTATATTGCTCATACCCCCGAGGTAGCACGCGGACCCCGGTTCGTCATGGGCAAATCGTCGATTGTATCAACGTCGGTCAATGTGCCGATCTGCGCGATGCGGTGACCCGGCATGCTGGCCACTGTGTCGGCCAAGGCGTGTTGCGATGACCACCGCACGCCTGCGAAAATCGCAGGCGGCACCGCGCGCAGCCGTTTCAGCCCGATCAGCCAATACCCCCCGTCAGGCGCAGGCCCAAGCACCGCATCATGCGATCCGAGCGCGCGAAACGCAGCGGCGATATGCGTGGGGGTGATCCCGGGAATGTCGGCACCGATGATGCAGACCGGGCCATCGGGCGCAGAACGCAAGATGCGTTCCATGCGATTGCCCAGATCGCCGCGCCCTTGGGGCCAGCGCGGCAGATGGGCAGGCCAAATGCGGCTTTGCATGCCTTCGTGATCAGGTGATACGGCCAGAACCAAGCCCCAGCGTGGATCTTGCAACCGGCGGATCACCCCAAGCGACTGATGTCTGAACCACCACGCTGCGGCGGTCATCCCCATGCTGCGGCCCAATCTGGTTTTCACCCGGCCCGGATGCGGTTCCTTGACCATGATCACCAGCGTGCGATTCAAAGTGTCAGCACCATGTCGCGATGATCGATGCCCGCGTCATCATAAACCGGCCCCTGCGCGACAAACCCCAACCGTTCGTAGAACCCGATTGCATGGACCTGCGACCCCAGCTTGGCAAAGCGCACGCCGGGATGTTGACGCGCTTCGGCAATCGCCGCGCGGATCAAGGCGGCCCCCAACCCGGTGCCCCTATGGGACGCGATCACACAAACGCGCCCGATTTTGGCGGTATCTTCGATAAGAGTCATCCGCGCAGTGCCGATGGGCAACTCGTTTTCTGTCGCCAGGAAATGGATCGATGCGTCATCCAGATCGTCCAGTTCATCCGCTTCGGGTACATTTTGTTCTTCGATGAACACAATGCGCCGCAAAAGATGGCAACTTGCCAGATCATCCGTCACAGAAATTTGCAAAGTCATGCGAAATAGTCCCTTAGGATACGGCTGTAGATCGCCTTGAGCTGATAAATTTGCGCGACTTCCACGTTCTCATCAACAGCGTGCATGGATTGCCCCACCAGACCGAATTCGACCACCGGGCAATGATCCTTGACGAAACGCGCATCGGACGTGCCGCCTGACGTCGACAGCACGGGGGTCATGCCTGTTTCTGCCGCTACCGCTTTGGACACCATATCGGACAGGGCACCGGGGGGTGTGAAGAAGCTTTCGCCGGAAATATCGACAGTCAGGTCGATACGCACGCCGAAGGCATCGCGGATGACGCTGACCTGGTCATCTAGCCACGCGGTCAGGCTGGCACCTGAGTGGCTGTCGTTGAACCGGATATTGACAGTCGCATGACATTCTGCCGGGATCACGTTCGTGGCCGGGTTGCCGGTATCCACCGTCACCACGGCAAGTGTGGACGGATCGAAGTGATCGGTGCCCTGATCCAGTTCATGCGACGCAAGCTGATCCATCAGCCGCATCATGGCGGGCAGCGGGTTGTTCGCGCGGTGCGGATAAGCGGCGTGGCCCTGCGTTCCGACAACGCGGAAATGCGCGTTCAACGATCCCCGCCGCCCGATCTTGATCATCTCGCCCATCTTGTTGGGGCAAGTGGGCTCGCCCACCAGACAGACATCCATGCGCTCGCCTGCATTTTTCATGTGGTCCAGCAAAGCCAGCGTTCCATCGATGCCTGCGGCTTCCTCGTCGCCGGTGATGGCCAGAATGATCGACCCGTCAGGGGGGGTATCGCGCACGAAATCCACAGCAGCGGCAGCAAAGGCGGCGACGCCCGATTTCATATCGGTGGTTCCGCGCCCATACATCACGCCATCCCTGATCTCGGCCCCGAAAGGCGCAAAGGCCCAGTCGGCCGGATTGCCGATGGGCACCACATCCGTATGACCGTTAAATCCAAAGGACCGCCTGTTGCCCTTGGCACCCCAGCGCGCAAACAAATTGCGAATGCCGCCCCGGTCGGCCCAGACACAATCGAAATCCGCAGCAGCAAGCAGATCATGCAGAATATCCAAAGCCCCTGCATCCGCAGGCGTAACCGACGGGCAGCGCACCAGCCTCGCGGTAAGATCGACAGGGTCTATGGCGGTCATGATACGGCTCCTGATTGGTAAATACTGTTCCTTTCCCTACACTTGTGACGAAAAAGGCGCGGTGCCAAGGGGCAGACGCATGAAAACCTTAACAGCCCCGACAATTCCATGCTAACGTGGATACAATAATGTGACCCGAGGCAGGGCATCAGCAGTTTTGGCACCTGAAAACAGGGCCGGACGTCATAAATATAATGGATCAGACGCGGGTATTCTCGTGAGTGGTCGTGCTGAATTGTGGTGCCTCGATTATGGTTTAGGGCAGCGTAATGGTAGCAGCATCGGAACTTCCGATTAACACAATCCGAGAGGGCACGACCGCCCTTGATCTTGCGAATACGATATTCGGCAATGGCGTCACCGTGTTGGGTGCGACCTATACCGGCGATATCGACAGTGCCGGCATCTACACAAATGCCGACATCCTTATGCCCGGCGTGGCCCCGTCGAATTCCGGCATCATCCTGTCCACGGGCGACGCAGAATCCTTCACCAACTCCTTCGGGTCCTCGAACCAAAGCAACAGCACCTCGACCAATACGTCCGGGGTGAATGATAATGCGCTTTTAAACGCTGCAACTGGGGCGCGCACCTTCGACGCGGCTATCCTGAATGTGGATTTCATTCCCGACAGTGACCTGATGACCATGCAGTTTGTCTTTTCGTCGGAAGAGTATCCTGAATTCCAAAACTCGATCTATCAGGACTTCTTTGGCGTCTGGATCAACGGGCAAGAGGTGCAGCTTGCCGTTGGCGACGGCGACATGGATCCCGGTAATATCAACACGACCAACAACCTCAATATGTTCGTGGACAACATGAACGATGACTACAACACCGAGATGGACGGCTTTACGATCACCATGACGTTGACGATGAACGTGATCCCGAACGCCACCAACTCTATCCGGATCGCCATCGCAGATGTCGGTGACAGCAGCTACGATTCGAACCTGATGATTGCGGCAAATTCGGTTCAGTCCAGCTTGATTGCCGTGACCGATGATATTTCGGTCTTTCCTGATGGGACCAAGATCGTGGACGTGCTGGGCAATGACGTCAGCTCCAACGGCGGCGTGATCCTGATCACCCACATCAACGGCCAACTTGCTGCGGTCGGCAACACGATCACGCTTCCGACAGGCCAAAAGGTAACGGTAAACCTGAACGGCACATTGACCGTTCAAGGGGACGGGGACGCAGAAGACTTTAACTTCACCTACACGGTGACCGATGGCTTTGACACGGATGTGGGGATGGTCAATGCGACCTCGATCCCGTGTTTCGTGGCCGGCACATTGATTGCCACACCTGATGGCGAACGTGCGGTTGAAACCCTAATGCCCGGCGATCTGGTACTGACCCAGGATGACGGCCCGCAACCATTGCGTTGGATGGGTACCCGTACTGTTGCCGCCAATGGGGATTTCGCCCCGGTCCGCATCCGCGCCGGCACGTTTGGCGCGCACCGCGATCTTCTGGTGTCACCGTTGCACCGGGTGCTGATCCGCGACAGCCTGGCCGAAATCCTGTTTGGCGAAGCCGAAGTGTTGGTCGCTGCGCGCGATCTGATCAATGACCGATCGGTCACACGTCAGGAAGGCGGACAGGTCGAATACGTGCACTTGATGTTTGACCGTCATCAGGTCGTCTTCTCAGAAGGGCTTGAGACCGAAAGCTATCTGCCTGGTCCTCAGACCAGCAAAAGCTTTGAGGCCGACATCATCAACGAGATTTGCACCATCTTCCCCGAGATCGACCCAAACACCGGGCAGGGCTATTCCCCTTCCGCACGACGGACGCTGCGAAAATATGAGGCTGACATCTTGCGCTATGGCAAGGTGGCCTGACCGATGACATGGATTGCCCTTGCCGATCACACGGACCGCCGGTTTTCCAATCTGGGCCTTGGCGCAGATAAAAAGGACGCCCCCGTTTGCGGCACACAGCCGGATGCGTTGATGACCAAAGGCAGCATCGTCTTTGAAGCCCGCCAGTCGCCGGAAGGCCGTCCGCAGCTTTTGCTGGGGTACAAATCGACCTATCCTTGGCACCGCAGCCTGACATTCCAGGCGATTCCGGGCGGCGGTGTCGCGATGGTGCAGGTGCAGGGCAATGACATCACCCACGCCGCGATTCAGCACGAAGACAGCGGCCGCAGCGACGTTTTGCGCATAACCTATTCATGGGACAGCGCCGCGAAATGGGGCCGTCTGGCGATGGAACAGCCCGAAAACAGCCGTATCGTCACCGTCCAGGTGCCTGACCCCAAGCCGATTTCGCTTCAGGACTTGCGCGATCTGATGCTGGGCCGGGGCGACCAGACCTTTGCCCCTGACGTGATCTTTGCCGCCCTGTCGGACTGCATCGAACCTTTGGGGCCGATGCCGACACTGCTGCCATCGACCCCGCTGGCGACACCCTGGGGCTATAAGCCAGCGGCTCAGCTTAAACGCGGCGATACGGTGATGACACAGGCATCGGGCGTCGTGCCAGTGTTGCAACGCGTCTCAAGAACTGTTCCCGCGCGCGGCAGTTATGCGCCCGTCCGTCTGCGCGCCCCCTATTTCGGGCTTCAGCAGGATATCATCGTGGCCCCTGATCAAAGGTTGGTGATCGACGGGCCCGAAGTCGAATACCTGTTCAGCAAGGAAGCGGTGCTGATCCCCGCCCGGCATCTGGTCAACGGTTTTGCCGCCCTTCAGGAAACCTGCGGTCCGGTCATCACCTATACGCAACTGCTGTTGCCGGGGCACGAGACGATGCTGGCTGCCGGAACACCTGCGGAAAGCCTCTATATCGGGCGCTTGCGTCGTCAGCCCTTGCAACTGGCCAGCAGCATCTTGGCCGGGTGTGACCGCAACAGTCTGCCCGAACACGGCCAACCCGCGCATTCTGTCCTGAAGTGGTTCGAGGCGATTACCCTGGCCAGCAGACGCGCCGCCTGATCAGTCGAAAAACGGCGTCATCTGCGCCACAATGACCGAATTCTCTTCCAGCGCACGGGCCATCAGTGCACGTTCTTCTTCGTCGATCTCGTGACCTTCGGCTTCTCGTTCGGCCAGCGTGCCATAGCCGGTCACATCCAAAGGATTGGTGTCAGCCTGCTTGAGGATCGCGACCGTTTCGCGAACGGCTTCGGCCTCGTCGATACCGGAGGCAAAACACATCAGCGCCGCGCCTGTCGCCTTGTCCGGAAGGCCATCACCCTCTTTGCGACCAATTTCGACGAGCAAGGTATAGACCTGCTGGCGTGAAGGCTTCTTGGGTTTTTTCTGTTCAGACATAAAAAGGGCCACCGCATTGAGATGCGGCAGCCCTATCGTGTTCTCAGCCGTGAGAAAAGGGTTAGGTGCGCCCGCGCACCAGACGCGCAACCCAGATCAACAGACATGCGCCGATGACGCCAACGACCAACTGGCCAATCCAACCGCCAAGCGTCGCGCCAACAATGGCAACCAGCAGGAAGTTTGCAACAAGCGCGCCAATGATCCCCAAAACGATGTTCATGATAAGCCCCATATCGGACTTCATGATCTTCTCAGCAATCCAACCTGCGAGACCACCAACGATAATCGCCGCAAACCAACCAATACCAGACATTTACTTCTCCTAAATTAAGTGTCGAAAGGGTAACTCACAACAGTGTGAAGAGTTCCACTCAATCGCGCAACAATTCATTAATAGATGTTTTGGATTTTGTGCGGGCGTCCACGCGCTTTACGATGACCGCGCAATAAAGGTTTACGCCGTTTTTGGACGGCATGCTGCCGGCTACGACCACCGACCCGGCGGGCACTTCGCCGTACATCACCGTGCCAGTGTCGCGATCAAGGATCTTGGTGGACTGTCCGATGAAAACACCCATCCCCAAGACCGACCCTTCGCGCACGATGCAACCTTCGACGACTTCGGACCGTGCCCCGATAAAACAGTTGTCTTCGATGATCGTCGGCCCCGCCTGCATGGGTTCAAGGACACCGCCGATACCCACCCCACCTGACAGGTGGACGTTCTTGCCGATCTGCGCGCATGACCCCACCGTGGCCCATGTATCGACCATCGTGCCAGAGTCGACATAGGCACCGATGTTCACGAAGGATGGCATCAGCACAACGCCCGGCGCGATATACGCCGATTTGCGGACAACACAGTTGGGCACGGCACGAAAGCCGGCGGCTTTCCAGTCGCTGTCGCCCCAACCCTTGAACTTGCTGTCAACCTTGTCCCACCAGCCTGCACCCTGCGGGCCGCCTTCCTGATGCTCCATGTCCTTGATCCGAAAGCCCAGCAAAACCGCCTTTTTTGCCCATTGGTTTACATGCCAGTCACCGCTGTCGCGCTTTTCCGCGACGCGCAGCGTACCGCTGTCCAAGGCGTTCAATGTCTGTTCGATCGCGTCGCGGGGTTCACCTTTTGTAGATGACGTAATGGTATCGCGGGCTTCCCACGCGGATTCGATGGCGGTCTCAAGTTGGGCGTTCGACATTGGCGTGGCTCCGGCTTTTTGGGGTCAAGTGTTGCGCATGGCTATATCGACGTAAGCCTTTGCGCGCAATCATAACGGCCGGCGTGGTCATTTCCCGAAAACACGGGCATGTTGCAATCAAATGGCGCATGCCAATTCATTTAGACCGGAGTATTCAATGACCGAAACATTCCGCCACCCTTTGCGCGATGCGACAGCCGACCGCGCCAAGGCCGAGAAAGTTCCAGACACGCCGCAAAGCCGCGCGCCGGCCTATCGCCTTGCCTTTACCGACAATGATTTCATGTGCCGCGACGAGCTGCGTCCGGTCCGGTTGCAATTGGAACTGCTCAAGCCCGAAATGGGGCTGGATGCGCATGGGATCACGTCCACAATCGTGCTGTTCGGCGGCGCGCGCATCCCTGCTGCGGAAGACAAGGCCAAGGCCCGCACCCAGACTTTGGCCGACCTGTCGCATTTTTACGAAGAAGCGCGTGAATTCGCGCGTCTGATGACGTTGAAATCAATGGACAGCAACGGGCAAGAGAACGTAATCGTCACCGGCGGTGGCCCCGGTGTGATGGAAGCGGGAAATCGGGGTGCCGTGGACGCCGGCGGCCGATCCATCGGCCTCAATATCGTCTTGCCGTTTGAGCAGGCCCCGAATGCCTATGTGACACCAGAACTGTGCTTCAACTTTCACTATTTCGCGATCCGCAAGATGCATTTTCTCATGCGGGCGCGTGCAATCTGTGTCTTTCCGGGCGGGTTTGGCACGCTCGACGAAATGTTCGAGTCGCTGACCCTGATTCAGACCGGGCGCATGTCGCGTGTGCCATTCCTGCTTTTTGGTCGTGCCTTCTGGGAAAAGATCATCAACTGGGACGCGCTTGCGGATGCAGGCACCATATCTGCCGAAGACCTTCACCTGTTTCAATTTGTCGAAACAGCCGAGGAAGCGATGAACCTGATCGAAAACTGGGAAACTGCTCCAGCCCGCGACGCGCTTCCCGGCAGATAGATCTGCCGGATCAGCGCGGCGGCGTCAGTTAGGTCAAGCGCAAAGTTCGGCGGGCAAAGCACACACTTCAACATGGTGGGGCAGCGTTTCCAGAACGGTCCCGTGATCGGTGTCGCGGACGCTGTAGCCATAGCCAGCGAGGCGGTGCTTCCATTCACGCAGCGACAGTGCGCGCTCGCGCTCGCGGGTGACCAGGGCCAGAACCTCAGAGGTGATGAAAGCGTCGTTCTTGATGATAACGGTCATGGGATAATGCTCCAAATTGTGTTGTCTATGGAAACAATATCCTGTTGGATAATGTCTTAATTCCCTCTGAACTGTGGCGACGGTAGGGTCATTTCTGGTCCATTCCGCCAGATTTAGGCGCGCGCTCCCTTAATCCACGATCTGAACCGCCCGCGGCGCACCACTGCGCCCCGTACCTAAAAATGTCTTAGGAAGGTCATGCGGACCATGTCGGACATCTGCCGTAAAGGTCGAAGTGCCGTTAAAGTCCGGCGTCCGCCTCGATCTGACGGCGCGATTTCCGGGCACGCTCGGTCGCCGATTTCAGTTGTCCGCAGGCCGCCATGATATCTTCACCGCGCGGTTTACGGATCGGAGACGCATAGCCAGCCTTATAAATAATCTCGGAAAATGCGCGGATCCGGTTGTTGCTGGACCGCGTGTAGGGGGCCCCCGGCCATTCATTGAACGGGATCAGGTTGATCTTTGCCGGAATGCCCCGGATCAGTTCGATCAATCGATAGGCATCGGCATCACTGTCGTTCACGCCGTTCAGCATCACATATTCAAACGTGATCCGCTCTGAATTGCTGACCTTGGGATAGCTGCGCAACGCCTCTACCAACTCGGCGATGTTCCAGCGTTTGTTGATGGGCACCAACTTGTCGCGCACCTCGTCCGTGGTGGCGTGAAAGGAAATTGCCAGCTGACAACCGATCTCTTGCGCGGTGCGCGCAATCTCGGGAACCACGCCCGATGTCGACAACGTAATCCGCCGCCGCGACAGTTGGATGCCTTCGGGATCCATTGCGATCTTCATCGCGTCGCGCACGTTTTCAAAGTTATACAGCGGCTCGCCCATGCCCATCAGCACGATGTTCGACAACAGCCGCGTTTCGTTGTTCATTTCGCCAGGTACGGGCCATTCGCCCAGATCATCGCGCGCGACCATCACCTGGCCGATAATTTCAGCGGCGGTCAGGTTACGCACCAGCTTTTGCGTGCCGGTGTGGCAAAATGAACAGGTCAGCGTGCACCCGACCTGCGAGCTGACGCAAAGCGTGCCGCGACCATCCTCTGGGATGTACACGACCTCGACCTCGTGGCCGCCCGCGATGCGCACCAGATATTTGCGGGTACCGTCCTCGGACACCTGCTTGGTCACGACTTCGGGTACCTCGATCACAAACTTCTCGGCCAACTCGGCGCGATACGCCTTGGACAGATTTGTCATGCGTTCGAAATCACGCGCGCCCCACTGATAGATCCACTGCCAAATTTGCCCAACCCGCATCTTGGCCTGCTTTTCCGGTGCACCGTTGGCAATCAATACCTCGCGCATGGCGTCCCGGGTCAGGCCAACCAGATTCATCGGTCCCTCGGGCAATTTGCGTGGGATGGTCATGACGTCTTGGGTGATCGGCGCGGTCGCAGACATTGGGATTCTCCGGAATGCAGTGGATTGACCGCTCTATATAGGCATTTGTGCCCAGATCAAAAGGAAAGCGCGCAACAGTCGGCGCACACCGGCTGGTCAGATGCTCCGAGTGCATAGGCCGAAATCGCAAAAAGCCCCGCCAGCGGCAGGGCTTTACAGTCGTTCGTCACGTCGTTCAGCCGCCGCAGCGCTTCGCGGCATCTTCCACGGCAGCGGTAAACCCAAGCAACGAAAACGTATCTTTGGTTTCCGTGCCGCGGCCCGACCGCGCGGTCAGCACGGCATCAGACCCGCGCTTCATCGCCGTGATGATCTTGTTGTCATCATCCGTCGTGGCGGGCCACGCCCATTCACCTTCGGTAAACAATTCGAATGTGTTGCCGCTGATGTTCATGTTCACGGTCGATCCCGATGCAAAGGGATAGCCGCCGGTAAACGCGACCTGACCCTTGGCACCCGCACTGGGACGGTAGAAAACCATCAACAGGGTCTGGCCCCGGTTCACCGCCACAACGCGACCATCGCGCGAATTTACCGCTTCCTTGGGCGTCGATACGCCCCAGCATTCCGTCGGATTGTCCTCGACGAAAACGCTCCAATCAGTCTCGGCGGCGACGCGATTCGTGCTTTGGGCCTGTGCAAAAGCAGCCCCTGTGCTTAATCCCATGATCGCCGTCACAAAACCAATCGTACTTAACTTCAACATCTGTTCAGCCTCCAGCCGCCAATACCCTCAATACATAAACAGTCCCTGCGGCAGCCCTTCGGGAGGCGCTCTTGGTAAAGGAACTGTATTTAACTCGACAACAAGCATATTAACGCCAAACAGGCGACCGGCGAAACCCTGATTGGCAGGAAATCGCCCACGATGAGGATGAATTATGACCCAAGCAGCCCCCTTTGCCGAAATCTGGCGCGGCCCCTTTCTTGAAAGCGTGCATTCGGGTCATGCCGTGGTCTGTGACGACACCGGTCAAGTCCTGCAGGCATGGGGCGATCCGACGCTGACCGTGTTGCCGCGGTCGTCCGCCAAGATGATCCAGGCGCTGCCGTTGGTCCGTTCCGGTGCGGCTGACAAGTTGGGACTCGGGCCACAACATCTGGCATTGGCCTGCGCATCGCATCAGGCGGCGGAAGTGCACACCGATCTGATCGGAACGTGGCTGGACCAACTGGGCTTGGACGACGGCGATTTCCGCTGCGGTCCCGCCGAACCCGGCGATATCGACGCCCGGAATGCGTTGATCCGCAAACATGATACCCCGTGCCGGATCCATCATGAATGTTCTGGCAAACACGCCGGGTTTTTGACGCTGAACAAATATCTGGATGGTCGTGCGGATTACGAAAAGCCCGATCACCCGGTCCAGCGCGCTTGCCTCGAAGCGTTTGAACAGGTCACGGGCGAAGCTTCCCCCGGCTACGGGATCGACGGATGCTCTGTCCCCAACTTCGCCACCACACTGCACGGTATGGCGCGCGCGATG
>JBFGFW010000011.1:0-15213 GCA_041579395.1 Sulfitobacter sp. | reverse complement strand
TTGGGTGGCACCGAAGAAATCGCAGGCTATACGATGGCGCTTGCGACGTCCTGGGGGATGTCTTTTACCCTGCTTGAACTGGGGCATGTGCGGATTGACCTGCTGCGCAGCCGCGGTGGCAGTCTGGCGCGCGCGCTGTTCGACGTGTTCTCGATGGTTGTCATGTCGGGGGTCATCATCCTGATCGCGGTCAAGGCGTGGCCGGTGGTCGAGCGGTCCTTGCTGAACGGATCTCGGGCCAACACGCCGCTGGAAACGCCGCTGATCCTGGTCCAGCTGCCGTGGTTTGCAGGTTGGGTCTGGTTTGCGCTGATGTCCACGCTGACGACCCTTGCCGCGCTAAGCCTGGTTGTGAAACGCCGCCACGAGGACACCGAGAATTTCGTCGGCGCATTTGCCGAACAGGAGATGCTGCAATGATCGTCTATGTATCAGTCGGCCTGCTGGCCCTGCTGGCCTTGTCGATCCCGGTTGGCATCGTCTTGTTCTTGCTTGGCTTTGGCATCGACATCTTCTTTTCCAGCTTTCCGCTGACGCGGGGGTTGGGCAACATGGTGTGGTCAGCGTCAAACTCCGCGACGCTGATCGCCATCCCGTTCTTTGTCCTGCTGGGCGAGATCCTGGTCCGCAGTGGCGTCGCAACCCGCACCTATGCCGCGCTGGATCGTTGGGTGTCGTGGATGCCGGGCGGTCTGGTGCATGCCAACATCGCGACCGCCACAATGTTTTCTGCCACCTCAGGGTCTTCCGTCGCAACGGCGGCCACGGTGGCGACGGTTGCGATGCCGCAGGCCGAAAAGCTGGGCTATGACCCCAAGCTGTTTTCCGGCGCTATCGCAGCGGGCGGCACCCTTGGCATCATGATCCCCCCGTCGATCAACCTGATCGTTTATGGGTTTCTGACGCAATCCTCGATCCCGCAGCTGTTTCTGGCGGGGCTCATTCCGGGGCTGGCGCTGGCGCTGTCGTTCATGGCGATCACGGCGATCATCTGCCTGATCCGCCCCGATCTGGGCGGTGTGCGCCGCACATTTCCGTTTCCCCAAATGCTGCGCGCGCTTGTGGACCTGATCCCGATCATCATCCTGTTCGGCCTGATTGTCGGGTCGATCTATCGCGGCTGGGCCACCCCGACCGAAGCCGCAGCAGTCGGCGTCGCGGGTGCATTCATCATCGCGTTGGCTTTTGGCGGCGTGTCATGGTCGATGCTGACAAAAAGCCTGACTGGCACGGTCAAGATCACGTCGATGATCATGCTGATCGTAATGGGTGCGTCGTTTCTGAACTTTACGCTGGCCTCTGCCGGGTTGGGCCGCGAACTGACGGAATTCATGACCGGCCTGGGTCTGACCCCGCTCAGGACGATCCTGGTTGTTGTGGTCCTGTATGTCGTGCTGGGGTTCTTTATCGAGACACTGTCGCTGATGGTTGTGACGATCCCGATCATCGTGCCGCTGGTGGTGGCCCAGGGCTATGACGTGATCTGGTTCGGTATCTTGATGATCGTCCTGATCGAGATGGCGCTGATCACGCCCCCTGTCGGGCTGAACCTGTATGTGGTGCAGGCGGCGCGAAAATCGGGGACCTTGAATGAGGTCATGTTGGGCGCGCTGCCCTATTGCCTGACGATGCTGGCCTTTGCCTTCCTGCTGATCGCCTTTCCCGGTATCGCCCTGTTCCTGCCCAATGCGCTGAACTGACCGCGGGGATCCACCTGAGCGTCTTCTGGCAAAATGAAACCGCAGGTCTGCATTTTCCGGGTCAACGATCGGGATGCTGACGGTCGGCTGCGGAATATGTCAGTGACCTAGTTGATGCCATTCTCGGCTTGCAGGGCACGCACATAGGCCACGATGTTCAGGACCTCCGCCGGCGTGATCCCTTCTACAGGGGGCATATCGCCAAAATTCCAGTGATGGCCGCGCACCCCGTTTTGCGCTGCAAGGACAAAGGCCATGTCGCCGTGGTGGCTCGGCTCATAGATCTTGTGGACCAAGGGCGGGCCGACCCCGTCTTTGCCCTGCGCATTTGCCCCATGGCAGGCCGCGCATTTCGCGTCAAAGGCCTGTTTCCCGGCCGTTGCCTGATCCGACAGCGACGCTGGCACCGCGACGGCGACCAGCGCACCATCCGGCAAAGCGGCAGCAGTGTCGCTTTGGCTGGGCGGCGTTGGCCCGCCTGATCGGAGGACAAACCAAACGCCCAAGGCCACCGCGATAATGGCAAGTGCAAATGCTCCGGTTTTCATGTCGGCGTCTCCTGTCGGAATGTATCGTTGCGAGTTGGCACATCGGGATGCCGGGGGCGATAATGGCTGATAGCATCTTCGGTCTCGCGCCTCAATGAGCGCACCCTTTCAAAGGGAATCATAAGGGGTTTGCAAACACCAAGAACATTCAGTTTCCGATCCGAAATATGCCGGCCACCTGCCCGATGAATCAGCACATTCCAGCCGATCCAGTGTAAGTGTCTATCTGGCAAAGACTCTTCTTGGCTTGCGTTCGCACCGTCTAAGGGTTTTTGTCGCAACCTTATCAAGTGCACGCGTCCCCCTTGGCAACACCGCCAAATCCAGACGCATTTTACCGCTTTTTCCCAAACCTTTGATCACAGACACAGATCGGAACCTGCACGTGCACAGACAACAATTTGGTAGACCGGAATTGCAACAAGCGCGGCGGCAGGGTGTCAGTTTGCTGGCTGCTGTGGCCTTGTTCAGCGTATTCGTGAATGTGCTGATGCTGACCGGGCCCTTGTTCATGCTGCAGGTCTATGACCGTGTTCTGGCATCCCGGTCGGAAGAAACGCTTGTCGCACTTTTTCTATTGGTGGCTGCGCTGTACGGACTGATGGGGCTGTTGGACTATGCCCGCGGACGCGTGCTGGCACGGTTTGGGGCACGGTTTCAGACAGCGTTGGACAGCCGCGTCTTCGCAGCCGAGATGAAACAGTCCATCGTGCCGCGCATTCGGGCAGCACCTGCGTCGGGGCTGCGCGATCTTGAAATTATCCAGACCACCCTGACCTCTCCGGCGATGCTGGCACTGTTTGACGTGCCGTGGACGCCACTGTTCATCGCCGCGATCTTTGTCTTTCACCCGATGCTTGGATGGATGGCCATCGGCGGGGCACTTACGCTGATCATCGTGACGTTGATGAACAATTGGTTGACCCGGAACCGGACGAAAGAGGCGCAGGCCGCATCGCAGCACGCCCAGGCGTTTGCCGACCAAGCCCGGCAGGCCAGCGAAATTGTTCGCGCGCAGGGCATGAGCGGCACGATTGCTGCGCGCTGGCACGTGATGCGCGACCGTGCGCTGAATCAAACCATGCACGCCAGCGACTGGACCGGATTTTTTGCCGCACTTACAAAGACATTTCGCCTATTCCTGCAATCAGCGATGCTTGCTGTCGGGGCATGGCTGGTGCTGAAGGGTGAAATGACAGCCGGCGCTATGATTGCAGGATCAATCCTGCTGGGGCGTGCGCTGGCCCCCATCGAGCAATCCATCGGGCAATGGTCGATGGTGCAGCGTGCCCTGAACGGTTGGGCGATGCTAAGTGCGCTTTTGAAAAGCACGCCGCCCGACCCTGAGACCATGAAATTGCCCAAACCCGACGCACGTATGTCAGTCAAGAATGTCATCGTCTATGCGCCCGAGGCCAGGCAGCCGACCTTGCTTCAGATCAACTTTGATGTGGCACCGGGCGAAGCAGTTGGCGTCATTGGGAAAAGCGGCTCTGGCAAGTCGACCCTCGCCAAGACGATGCTGGCGTTGATGACACCCAGGGGCGGTGAAATACGGCTTGGCGGTGCCACGCTGGATCAATATGATCCCGACGACCTGGGATCGTTTATCGGCTATCTTCCGCAGCAGGTGACCTTGTTCAACGGCACGGTATCCGAAAACATCGCCCGGATGTCGATGGCCCCCGACGAGAACAAGGTGATCGAGGCGGCGCAAAAGGCCAATGCACATGAAATGATCCTGGCGTTGCCTGATGGCTATCAGACCGTCGTACAGGGGCAGGACAGCCAGCTGTCGGGTGGCCAGCGACAGCGCATCGCACTTGCGCGTGCCTTATACAACGATCCGGTTATACTGGTGCTGGACGAGCCGAATTCGGCACTGGATGCAGAAGGGTCCGAGGCGCTGAACCGGGCCGTGCGCGAATTCAAACGCTCAGACAGGGCGGTCGTTATCATGACGCATCGACCCATGGCGATTGCGGAATGCGACCGGCTGATCGTGATTGAACAGGGGCGCATCAAGGCGGATGGACCGCGCGACGAGGTGATGCGATCTATGCTGCACAACGCGGATGATGTGAAACAAGCGATTGCAAAAAGGGCGACATCATGACCAACCCAAAGCCGAAACCCCGCATCTGGCGCGCTACCATGCCACTTATCATCGGATTTCTAGCCTTGATCGTCCTTGTCGGGGTTCTGGGCGTCTGGAGCGTCACTGCGCGTATCGCCGGTGCCGTCATCGCATCGGGGATGATCCAGCTGGAAAACAACCGTCAGGTCGTCCAGCACCCGCAAGGTGGTGTTGTCGGCGAAATTCTGGCCAAGAACGGCGACACGGTCGAAGCCGGTGATGTGCTTGTTCGGCTGGACGACACGCTGCTGAAATCCGAACTGGCCATCGTCGAAGGACAGCTTTTTGAAATCCAGGCCCGCAAGGCACGTCTGGAAGCAGAGCGCGACAGCTTGGAAAATCTGCCCATCCCCGAGGAACTGGCCGCGATCGCCCGGCAGAACCCCGAAGTGCAGAAATTGGTCGACGGGCAACAACGTCTGTTCGAAGCCCGCGCTGATTCAATGCGCCGCGAGGCAGAGCAGATATCGGAACAGATAGATCAGGCCCACAATCAGATTGATGGCACAGATGCGCAACTGGCGGCTTTCAAGACTCAGGAAAAATTGATCCTGAATGAATTGACAGACACGGAATCGCTGCTGGCCAAGGGGTTGACCCAAGCGTCGCGCGTATCGGCATTGCAGCGCGAACAGGCCCGTTTGCTGGGCGAGATCGGCAGCCTTGGTGCCACCATCGCACAGTTGCGCGGTCAGATTGCAGCACTCGACATTCAGCAGCTCAAGCTGATGACCGCCCGCAGGGAAGAAGCCAATACCACGCTCAGCGATTTGCAATACCGCGAAATCGAGCTTGTCGAGCGCCGTCTTTCCTTGCGTGAGACCCTGTCAAGGATGGAAATTCGCAGCCCGGTGTCCGGGGTGATTTACGGGTCGAAAATCTTTGCGTTACAGTCGGTCATGTCACCTGCGGAACCGATCATGTATGTGATCCCGCAAGACCAGCCGCTTGTCGTCTCTGCACGGATTGAGGCGATAAACATCGACGAGGTCTATGTCGGCCAGATTGCATCGCTGCGGTTCAGTGCCTTTGAGCAACGCCAAACCCCCGAAATTTTCGGCCATGTGTCGCGCATATCGGCGGATGTGTTTACCGACGAGATGACGGGCCTGTCATATTATCAAGCAGAATTGCTGCCCGACACCGACGAATTGGACAAGCTTGGCGGCCAGAAATTGCTGCCCGGTATGCCTGTTGAAGCGTTCATCCGTACCACGGAACGTTCGCCTCTGAGCTATCTTGCAAAGCCGCTGACGGACTATTTCATCAAGGCGTTCAGATAGGCGGTTGCCGGGGCGGGCATGCAAAGAAACGGTTGACGACGGACAATGCAATCTTTCGCCCGCACGTCAAAGTTGCCTCGTGCGGTTGCTTTTCGCCGCAATGTCAAAAATGGAGGTTCCAAAATGGAGCGCATTCATTGGCAGGACGTGGTCACCCTCGTGACGGGGATCGGACTGGTCGCTGCTGCTATCTTTCTGATAATCTCGCCTACGGAAGGAATGGCTTTTGGGCCAGCAATCTGGAACATCGTTGTGGTCGGCGGCGCTGCCATCATTGTCGCCGCGGCGGCGATGTACGCCTATAAGGAATGGGAGGAAGGGATCGCGTTGCTGCTTGGCGTCTGGCTGGTGGTATCGCCTTGGCTGCTTGGCTTCGAAGATAGCCCGATTCTGATGTGGCTGGCGGTCATCGGCGGTGGCATCATCACGATCATGGCGCTGACTGTCCTGATCAAACCGAAGTCGGGTAATTGGTTCTGACAGAGAAATACCGGGGCGGACATTGTCGGCCCCGGTTTCATATTGGCCTGGATTAGGCCCAATGGAGTGACTTAAATCAAAGGCTGCCGGGACCAACTGCCACGACCAAGGTCTCCCCAGGTGCGCTCGCCAAATACCCGACAGCCCCCGACCGATAGGTCTCGTTGCATTCCCAATTCATCATTTCGCGGTCTGCGCCTTGCGACGTTTTCCTACGATCTTTCATTGGTTCCGCTCCTCCTATCGATGAACCCACTTTGCCCGATTCGTGGTTGCGTGCCATTGATTGCCGACAATGCAGCAAAGCTTCACCGTTCGACCTCAGAGCAGTCGATTCCTAGGCGGTTCAACCCTGCCAGCAAGTAGTCGGAAATAAGCGGCGTTCCGAGAAGGTAATCGGCCGTATGAGCGGTGTGCTCCTGCTCTGCCAAAGCGAGATACGTGGCCCAGTCGTCATCGTCCCGACCGAACCACATCAGCGCCACAAGGTCGACCTGTGCTTCTTCATCTAGATCATCAATGAGGGATCGAAGTTCATCCCCGACGGCATCGGCCCCACGATCTTCCAGTATCTCGGCAGTGGGGTCATCTTCGTCGATCTCTTCCTCAGCGGCGGTGCTGGCAGTTTTTCCCATAAGGTCATGCGCAAGTTCCGCGATGAAACATACCGTGCGCAGTGGCACGCGAAGTTCCACCTCTTCTTCGGAGGTGTCATCGTCGGTGTCGTCATCATTGCCAGGGCGCGTCATGGCCGCAGCCCCCGCCGGATCTTGGTCAACTTCCGCGATGGCATCTTGGAATGCACGAAATCGAACGCCGATTTGATTGCGGCTGCTCCAATGACCAGTGAACCTTGTCCGAATCGCATTGACGTTGTTTCCAGCAGTTCGCCCGCGGTTGGCGGATGGGTGGGGGTACCCGCAGATCCCCACGCAGCGCGACAAATACTTGGCGGAATCGGCGCTGTCAGGCCGACATCGTGATCGACGGCCATGGGACTGCAAATATCTTGTAAGCGCTTCTTCGGATGCGACAAATCGTAACCTTCCAATCCACGCTCCGGATCATCGCGAGGCACGTCCAGCCCCCCGCTTCGCACCAGTGGCGCTTTATCGGCGGCAGCATGTCCAGTGCGGTTCATGGCCCCTCCAGCTTTTGATCCGATAACCCCGAGCATACCGGGGCGACACCATAGTGGCTGTGCGACCTCACCGCGTCGATGTCCGCCGACAATGCGGCGACGGATGCGATAACGCACAAAAGGGCCACCGTCTTTTCCCAGGGAGGATACCATGAAAGTCAAAGAAGCTATGCACAGCCCAGCCGAATGGGTCGACGAAGATACGCCGGTTGGCGAAATCGCAGAGCGGATGGCGAAAGATGACATCGGTGCCGTGCCGATCGGCAAGGACGACAAGCTTGTTGGTATCATCACTGACCGCGATCTTGCCCTGCGTGTCGTGGCGAAAAACCTCAACGCAAAGAACACCAAGGCCAAGGATGTGATGACGAAAGGTATCGTCTATTGCAGGACCGAGGAAACGGTCGAAGACGCCGTGCACCTGATGGACCAGAAAAAGATCCGGCGACTGCCCGTGCTAAATGATGAAAAACGGTATGTCGGTATGCTCAGTCTGGGTGACGTGGCGCATTCGGCCGGGCTTCAGCTTACCGGCGAATTGACCCGTGCCGTTGCCGATCACCACCGGTAGATCGGCATGCGACGGCAGCGCACGTGGTACGTCGTGATGAACACACACAAGGCGCGGATTCTGAAGGATTTGCCAGAACCCCGAACACCCGCGCCCGAGGAAATGATTATGGAGGGCCCGCAGCGCAAGCTGCGGGACGTGCTCCCCGACAAGCCCACCCGCAGTTTCGCCTCGGCGGGCGGCGGACGGCGATCTGCGGTCGAGCCGGGCACCGCCCCGCTTGAACAGGATATGCGCCGATTTCTGGGCGAAGTCGCCGACTATCTTGAACGCGAACATAAAGCAAATTCGTTCGACCGTCTGGTGTTTATCGGCCCCGACGAAGTCGTCGGTCTTTGGCGCGCCGCTAGCCCCGACGCGCTGAAAAGGTGCGTCGCACATGAGTACAGGAAAAACCTTGTTGGCCTGCCACCCGAAGACCTGGCAGCGGCGGTCAGGAAGCTGGTATCGATCTGACCTTGGTGGATACCGCGGCAAGCATGACACCCATCGAACAGGCGCATTTCAACGCCTGCCAGAGCAGCGTTTATAATCGAAGACCGGCACGATCATATCGTCGGCCGCAAATTCGTGAGAAAAGCCATTGTCCGTCATCTGGTTCAGCCCCAACGCCGTTTGAGCGTTGACGAATTCTTCGCCGCAATTCGGGCAGACCATGGCCGGGATGTTTCTGACGACGACCAATTCGTCACCGCGCCACAGGGCGGTGCTGATCCAGTCGGATCGCAGCTCCTCCGCATCGCAATTCTTGCACACTGGATTCGGGTCGGTGTGCCTGTGACCCGACGGGGCAATGACGTCATTGGCAATAATTGCTTTCATGATTCAAATTATCCCTTTTTTCATTGACCACATTCGACGCTGCGGCATGCACGATTTGGCAATGCCGGGCATGGTTCGGCATTGTCCACCGTCAATGCGACGACTTCCCTTCTAAGCGAACATCAATAGGTCTGCGGCCAAGCCGCTCTCTGTTCGTCCCACGGAGCGCGGGGCTTGTCCCCCAAATGCCGCGGAAGACCTCGCCGGCCGGACCCAGCAACCCCAGACGCCCGGTCGGCTTTTTCTTAGAAAGGAAAAACCAATGCTACGGAAATCCACGAATATTCCAGTCACACAGGAAACCGCAAAGGCATCTTTCCCGGCAGCAGTCGGTCCCTGGATGGGTTTCGGAAGCCTGCGGGATGAAATGGAACGCCTGTTTGATGCCTTCGAGCCCCGCGTCTGGTTCGACCGGGCCCCAGTCGAGATGCGTCGCTCGGGAATGGAGTTCCCACTTAGCCCTGCCGTCGATCTGACCGAGGACGAAAAAGGATACGCCATTACCGCAGAACTGCCTGGGCTTGCACCCGACGCCATCGACGTGAAGATCAGCAACGGAACGTTGTCGATCAGCGGCGAGAAATCGGAAGAGAGGAATGAGAAAGACGCCAACTATCGCCTGAGTGAGCGGCGCTGGGGCAGCTTCCAGCGGACCATCAGGATGCCCGAAAACGTTGAACACGACAAAATTGATGCGCAATATTCGCAGGGTGTTCTGACTGTCCATTTGCCCAAATCCAAGGCCGCTATGGAATCCGAGCGCAAGATCTCGGTAAAGGCCGCCTGATCCTGCGTTGACGGGCGGTTTCGTCTGACTGACAAGGGTCTGCGGGGCACCTGGACCCTGCGGGCCCTTCCCGCATCGGCATAACAAGACAAGGCGACATTTCGCTTTAGGTTGCACGGGAGTATCGCTGCGGCATAATCATCGGTAGAATGAGTCGTTGAGAGAACTCTTGGATCCGATGTCTGATGTCCGATGCCACGATACTCGTTGTCGATGACGAGCCAAAGATACGTGACCTTTTGAAATCCGGACTTGAAGCCGAAGGATGGCGTGTCTGCGTCGCTCATGACCGCGCGAGTCTTTTCGATGTCATCCAGCATGAACCCGTCGATCTGGTTACGCTGGACTTGAAACTTGGCGGCGAGGATGGGCTGGTTTTGGCGCGGGAGTTGCGTCGGCTGCGAAATGTGTCGATCCTCATAATCTCCGGCAAGGCAGAGCCATTCGAACGGGTGGCAGGTCTGGAAGCGGGTGCCGACGACTACATCGTGAAGCCGTTCCACATCCGCGAGGTTGTCTTACGGGTACAAAAGACGCTGGAACGGTACCGGGACGCTGTGGAAATCCCGTCGACCGTCGCCTTTGATAACAGTATCTTCAATCGGAAAAGCAATGTCGTGCGCCATGACGATGGGACAGAGATCGAGCTGACCGACATGGAACTGGAGCTTCTGGAACTTTTTCTTCGCCATCCAGGCCGTGTGCTAAGCCGTGATGACATTTCAAATGCCCTGCATGGACGGGACTGGACGCCGATGGACCGGAGCATCGACGTTCATATTGCACGTCTGCGGCGCAAGATCAAAGATACTGGCGAAAAGCCATGCGTGATCCGATCAGTGCGCGGGGTTGGCTATGTATTCAGCGGGGCGGTCGCTCAGGCTGAACAATCGTCCTGACAACGGCGCGAATTGTTCCAATCGATCCGAGAGATGAACAGCTTTACAATTCTTAACACTCCCACGACTACCGCATCGGTACCCGGCGATTATATTGATGCAGGAAGGTTTGGACGAACACCGAACCACACGTGTCGCCTTACTTTCGAAGTTCTGATGGGGGCCAAAAACATGTTTCATGCTGCCTTTTCAACGGATAGAATGGACGATCACTGCCTGGATTGCAGCGCGAACAGGCATGGAATCTGTGCCCCTCTTGAAGATGAAATCGCATCGCTGCTGGTTGGGCGGGGCCTTAAAAGGAAATACGGCATCGGTGACGAACTGATCGCCCAAGGAGAGACCTCGGACAGGATCGGTGTCATTTCCAAGGGTATTGTAAAGGTCTGCGCGATCACCGAGGACGGCGACGAATTTGTCCTTCAATTACTGGGTCCGGGCCAGATTGTCGGTGACATCAACGGATCAGAGTCCGCCTTCTCATGGGATGCTGCGACCTCCGTTCAGATCTGCTGGATACCGCTTGCAGTCCACAACAGCGTGATGCGCGACAGGCCCCTGCATCACAGAGCGGTCCTTTCGATGATGTCCCAGCAACTCGCGGACATGCGACATTGGGCGGCGGCCATGCGTGGCCGAAGCACCCTCCAGCGGGTCGCATACTGGTTGCTGCAACAATTCGAAGGCATTGACGTCGCCAACCGTCCGATCATTCGCATCGCGCTTACCCGGCGCGATCTTGCGTCGTTTCTTGACATGACATCCGAAACACTCTGCCGCGGCCTAAGCCGGCTTTCGGCAAGAGGGGCCATCAGGCTGCTGGAGGTTGACCTGATCGAAGTATCCGACATCACCAAGCTGCGCCACATCGCACGCTGTCCTGCCCCAAGGATCGGCAGAACCCTCAGCGCTTCGGATCTGAAGCTGCACACGACCTACCCGCTTGGGTTGGCCAACCACGGGTAGGGATCGGACCAGAAGCGCATGTGCGAAATCTGGCCGGATGCTGGCGCTGTCCGCTCAATATGGCTTGTGTTGTTGACGGCCGACAATGATCCCATCGAAGAATTAGCGCTTTGTAGGAGCGGGCATGTGCCCGATCTACATGGAGTTCAAGAAATGGATCCGAAATCGAAACCCAAACCTCCAAAGCCAAGCAGCAAGCCTGCACCGGCGACAGCAAAGCCTGCGGGCCAGCCGACCGAGAAAAAGGCCGGCAGCAAGTAGGCGCAAAGCCACCCCGGCTTCGGGGTGGCTGATGCACTTCTTGAAAATTCTCGGATGACTGTCAAAACGATTGCGGTAAATACGGGCCGCGCACATGGTCACATTTCAAGTTTGCAGTTCATGCTTTTTCGCGCCATCGGTTACCTCTCAGGTCCCCACATCGGGCCACCGTAAGGAGATACCCAAGAACTCGTGCAAAGAGACCAGACCTGGCATAGCCTCACAGTCGCATATGGCTTGGTGTGGGAATGACGTCACTGACCGTATCAGTGGTTCCTGCGTGCCATCATCCCAATAACAAGACCGAATCCGATGATCCCCAGAAGACCACCGGCCCAAGCCATAGGGTGATCCCGAACGCTGCGCTCAACGGTCTTTTCGACGTTGACCAGTCGGTGCTCGAAATCACGCAACGCCCGGCTTCCCTCTTGCACTAATTCGTCGGATCGCATGTCCAGATCCTCACTGAATCCATCAATTCGCTTTTTGCCAAATGTCTTGAGCATTTTGCCCAAATCCAGAACTGCGCGACGCAACGCCTGAGTATCGGCTACAACGTCATCAGAGAGCGAGTCCTGACCCATCCGCGATTTTACAACATCTTCTGGCATTTAGAGCCTCCGTTTCATAAATTGCTACGGATGCCGGGCAGACCGCACCGCCCGGCATGCATGTTAGCTTGATGCACCGATCGCGATGTGGTCCACGACGCTGGTAACGCCTGGGGCCGCCCATGCTGCGCGTTCAACTGCATCGCGCTCCGCCCAGGTTCGCACCTTGCCGTCAAGCGTGACTTGTCGATCATCCACCCGGACCATGATCCGCTTCGCCTCCAGTTCAGCATCGCGCTTCAGCGCACTCTCAATGCGTTGGCGGACATCCGTGGGACTGACAGATGGCGTGATCTCGATCTGGTTCGACACGCTTTTCACACCGGTTAGATCACGGACAGCTTTTTCAGCCGCCTGTTTCTGGTAATGCCAATGCACCTTGCCACTAAGGGAAACTGCGCCATTTTCGACCTTTACCAGCACGGAATCTTTTGGCACGGAGCTGTTCCATTGCAGGGAGTTTACCGCCCGCTTCGCGATCTCGTCATCGGCGGTCATATGCGTGCCGAAGGGTCTCACTTCGATCTCCTGCGCAATCGCACGCACACCTTTGACGCGTTTGACAATGTTCTCCGCCGTCCGTTTCTGGGTGTAGGTCGGCACGTGTCCAGTCAGGGTGACCGTACCGTCTTCGACCGCCACGCCGATGTCGGCAGCATCAATGCTGGGCTCAAACTCCAACTCATCAAGCACGTCCTGTCTGAGTGTTGTATCTTTCATCTTCATCTCCTTCCAAAAAAGCTTCAGCACCAACATGGTTCCTGTGAAGCTTTCTCATCTGGTGCCCGCAACGTCATTGACCGCCGTCAACGTGACCTATCGTTTGGCGGTTTCGAGCCAACGCGGGACAGAGATAAGTTTGAATGTTGGTTACGGCCAAATTGACCATATAAGGCACCAGTACGGCATATCTCGCACGAAAGCGCCCGTTCAAACGGTAGCGACAGGTAAGTGCCACGGGCCACGTCGGCACCTTACGAGACTAAGACGCCTGCCCCCTGACCGTATTCTCAGGGGGCAGGCAGCTTCATCACCCTATTCGGGCATCATCAGTGTGCCAGCATCCGTCGCGGCAGCCATCTCAGCTTCATCAAGACTGGCGTCGCCGTTTGTGTCCATCATTGTGAACTGTTCTTCTGTCAGATCAGTGTACACGGCCACAAGTTCTTCGTAGCTTGCCATGCCGTCGGCGTTCGTGTCGACATCGGACATCATTGCCATGGCAGACGAAGCCGCGAAAAGGCCGGCAAGCGCAAAAACTGGGGTTCTGGTGTTCCAAGGGAGCTATCCAGCGGCACACGGAGCTGGGGGAGACCACCGTCAAGCGAACGGTTCGTGAGTTTCTGAAGGAAGGCATCTTAGTCGAGACTGGCGAACGCACCTGCAAGAACGGGTTCACTGTCGTCTACCGGATCGATCTGACCGAGGTCGAGGCGCTGGAGCCCACGCTAGAACCCGAGATTGAGACGGGGTCCACAGTGGCCCCCGTTCAGACTGGACCCGGTACGGGGGCCACTGTGGCCGGGGTACCGGGGCCACCACGGCCCCCAAACCATCCTAAAACCATCCATAAACCACCTACGCGCAAGCGCGAGGCGGTGGCTGATGAAGAGTCTGAGAAGATTTTGGCGGCATATCCATCCGACCGACTGCGTGGCAAAGCGGCATGTCTTGCCCAGATCGAAGAGGCCATGAAAGAAGGGATTAGCCCGGAGGACTTGCTGCAAGCCGTCCAAGCCTACGCCATCGACAGCTCAGGTTTCACTCGCACCAAGGTCTGCTTTTCCGACAACTGGTTTCAATCGCGACGCTGGCAAGGATACATCGAGGATATCCGCGCCAAGCGAGTGGAAGCCCAAGCCGCGAGCGCCGATCACCATGCACGGCTGGCCTGTTGGATCAGTGATCGCAGCCCAATGTGCAAGCACATTACCGCCCCCCAAGTGACGGCCTTGCTTGCCTCAAAGCTGGTTACCGAAGCCCAAATTCAAGCGGCAGGCCTCAGATCATGACCGCAACCGATCCCACCGAAGAGCAAGCAGCAAGGCGACCCATGTCATACGCTGACGTTGCTGGCACGGGACCTTGCGAGGGGCGGCCCCTAAGCACTTTCCCCCCGTGTGGGATGTACTTTGGCGCAGAAGGCGCATCCAGCGGCTGTAGACGTCAATTTTGCGGGTGCCGACCCCAAGTTTACACGCCGATGGAAAAGTTATGACCGCTTTTCGGGGAACTGTCATAACTCGGCGAAGCTGGGCTATCAGCAAACTCGCTGATTTCTTTAAGCTGGCGCAATGCTGCATTGCCAGCCTGCTTCCGCTTGATCTGCTGGACCCTCGTCGGTCCCTTGCGGCCCAATCCATTTCGGATCTCGGCAAGGGTTGTGATAGCCCGCTGACCGACAGCATCACGCCTGAGTTTCTGAATTTTTGTTGGCCCTCTGTCGTTAAGCCGCTCGTGAATGTGCTGAAGTGTAACGAGGGCCTTCCGACCAACCGCACGACGTTTGATCCGCTGAATGGCGGTAGGACCTTTGCGACTGAACAGTAGCTCGAGCAATTTGAGCGTGTAGCGTCCGACTATGCGTCGTCGTAGCCGCTGAAGTCTTGTGGGCCCTGAGGCTGCAGCTCTTTGATCATAACTTTCAGTTCCTTGTTCTCTTTCTTCAACGCCCTGACGCCCAGAACTGTCACTTTCAGCAGCTCCAGAATTTCGTCCATCGTCTGCTTGAGGGGGTCGTCGTCCGATGGATCCGCTGTCTCGTCCAGTTTCGCTAGGATGTCGTCTGTATTCTTCTTCGTGCGGTTCAGTAGCCAAGACGCTTGTTTGATTTTTTCCTCCGCTGGAACCGGTTCTAGGCCCGGATTTTTCGGCGCTGTCATCTTCAATTCCTTCATTGTTCACAAGTGAATTGCGGTCCTGAAGTTTCAGAATGGTTTCGAGATGGTCTTGAGCAGAACGGACCTGGCTAACGGCTTCGGATTGGGCACGGTGTTGTGCGATGAGC
>JBFGFW010000010.1:0-15955 GCA_041579395.1 Sulfitobacter sp. | reverse complement strand
GGTTCGTGGCAAATGTCGTCTCGGGGGTCTTGTAGGTGTTGCTGACCGAGAAGGTCACATTGACGTTGCCGGTATCCTGGGTAAAGCCGCCTGAAAGATTGTCGTTGTTGTCAACGGATGTGCTGTCATCGGGATCAGGTGCCTTGTCCCATTCAAAGCTTTCGCGGACCGTTGCACCAGATGGCGCGGATGGGTTGTTGTCACCAAAGATGGTGTCATTGCCGGTGCCGCCCGAAATGGTGTCATCGCCATTGCCGCCAAGGACCAGATCGTCACCTTCCCCGGCATTGATCTGGTCATTACCCGCATAGCCGTAAATCGTGTCGTCCAGCCCATCCGCGCCATCAATGATATCGCCCTGCGCATCGACATAGCCGATATCCATGACATCATTGCCGCTTGTGCCGTCGACAATGCCGTCTGCCGGTGGTTTCGCCAGATAGACTTCGACTTGGGCAACCGTTTCTTCAACCGTCATCACATGCGGCTCGCCGTCGGCACCAGTATAATAAACCGTCGTTGTGCCGTCGGAATTTTTGGTAAAGGAATCTGCCCCTTCGATCAGAATCGTGTCAGTCTGACCCTCGGACTTCATGGTCAGCAGGAAATTGTCGTCAAATGTCGACAGATCAAAGCGCAAGGTATCAGGATCGTCGTCGTATTTACCGATGTCCGCAATGTGCACCTGCGTGATCTCCGCTCCACCCGGATCGCCGGTGAACGTGATATATTCAGGGTCATCCTTGTCGGCATCATCCCCAACAATGTCGGTGACACTCAGCGAGACTTTGCCGTCGCTTCCAAGGCTGGAGTCGTTGATGGCATAATGTGTCGCACCCGATGGCGCTGTAGGAGGAGTATCGGTCATGATTTCAAACCCTTATCTTTATCTTTTCAAGCAAAATTAATTAAGCGTCGGCGTGCGTTCGTCGCGCGATCTGGGATAAACGCCGGTCCCGCAGTGCGGCGTTTCCACGATTTCGACCGGGACGAAACCTGCGATAATGAGATTGGCCTGCGCAAAGTGATGTCGCGCAGCACTGATAATTTTAGGCAGCAGCGCAACGCGGCTGGCCTTCTGCAACGAAGACTCCAATTTGAACCAGTCGTGCGCCAGCACCCTGGGTCTGATCGTCGGTACTTGGCGACTTGTCTTGGCAAGTGCGTGGTGTTTCATCGTCTTCTCCTTCATCCGCCAACCCGGCGGGCTGCCAAAATGCAGCGAACTCAATAACCCGAGGCAAACCGGCGGTCGAAAGACGAACCGCACTGAACCACGACCGTTCTGAAGGAAGATAGATCGCACACGATCACACACAGCAAACCAAGTTTACCAATGCGATATTCGACAGCTTGGCAGCATGGCGAACACATCTCTTCCCGTACAAATGTACGTGTTCAATGCGGTCGCCCCCGTGACCTACAGACTTTGCCCCCCAGTTGGGCATGTACTTATTATCCGGCGCAAAGCGTTGCAGAAAGAGAAAAATGTCATAAACATAGCGGCAATCACGAAGACGTTTGTTTCGCTAAAAAGAGCAGTCTTGGGTGTTTTCTACCCCTGCTAGATAATTGTTTCTGATTACGCGCCAATTTTTTTGCAGCAAGTAACAGATTTCCCAGTTTTACAGGGATAATCAACGAAATGAGCGAAAGTTGAGATTTTGACTGTTTCGGTTTTGGAAACCACCGAGCGTCTCTCGATCTGCCTAATTTCTGGCCAAATGTGGTAAGGATACTGTTCCAAGATCTGGAACCAATGTAGCGGTAACGCAGACATTTTTGCAGAACGCGGCCAATTTTCGCCATATTTCAACGAATCAAGGTTTGGTAGCCGGTATTGCGGTGCCAGTGGATGTCGATACCACGAAATCTTAAGGTGGCATGAATAATCATTGCGATCTGGGCCAGGTCAGGGCCTGATCTGGCGGACATCCACAAAGAGATCTCTGGTGAATTAAGGCGTCTTCGGGGCCGCAATGGGTCGAACCTGCGGCGCTACTATCGTGGTTCAAGAATGTGAGACAGCGCCCGAGCGGGCGCTGACAAAGATTGACGCTTCCCAAAAAGAAAAGCACCGGGATTACCGGTGCTGTTTCTCATACGCCAACCAAAAGTTGGTACCCAAGGCCGGACTCGAACCGGCACGCCTTGCGGCGGGGGATTTTGAATCCCCTGCGTCTACCATTCCGCCACTCGGGCCACGTGGGTCTGTTACCGCGCCGCTTCTGTTTGGGCAAGCGCAAATTTTCGGGCTTTCACTTGACGCTGCGCGATCCTCGTGGTGTTGCGGTTGCAGTAATTTCTCGTAACGGAGCGCTTAACATGATCCGACGGCTATACGACTGGGTCATCAGTCTGGCGAACCATCCCAGGGCCTTGTGGGCCCTGGCGATCGTTGCCTTTGTGGAAAGTTCTGTGTTCCCAATCCCTCCTGATGTGATGATGATTCCGATGATTCTTGCGCGCCCCAGCCGCGCCTGGCTGATTGCCGGAATAGCACTGAGTGCGTCTGTTCTGGGCGGTCTGTTAGGGTATGCAATTGGTGCATTGGCTTTTGATACCGTTGGCGCGCCCATTCTTGCGGCACTTGGCAAGGGCGACGCCATGGCCGAGTTTTCAACACGCTTTAACGATATGGGGTTTTGGGCCGTGCTGGGGGCAGGTGTCACGCCATTTCCGTTCAAGGTCATCACCATCATGTCGGGCTGGACGGGCATGTCGCTGGCCACCTTTATCGTGACCGCGATCCTTGCGCGGGCGTTGCGGTTCTATATCGTCGCGGCCCTGTTGTGGAAATTCGGCGCGCCGATCCGCGAGTTTATCGAACGCCGTTTGCCGCTGGTCTTTACGGTCTGTTTGATACTGCTGTTTGGCGGCTTCTTCATGGTGAGGTACCTTTAATGACGCGCACCACCTATGTCGCCTTGGCAACCTTGGGGTCAGCCGCGCTGCTATCGGGGGCTTTTGCATTCCAACATCTGGGCGGGCTGGCCCCGTGCAAGATGTGCCTTTGGCAGCGCTGGCCCCATGCCGCGGCGATTGTGATCGGGTTGATCCTGCTGTTCGGTGCACCGCGCGCGCTGATCTGGCTTGGTGCCTTGGCGGCGGCAGTAACCGGCATCATCGGGTCCTATCACGCGGGCGTTGAATGGAAATGGTGGCCCGGCCCCTCGTCCTGCACAGGTGGCGGGATGGATCTGGGTGCCATGACCGGCGGCGATCTTTTGTCCATGGACGCGCCTTCCGGCCTTGTGATGTGCGACGAAATCGTCTGGCAGATGCTTGGGCTGTCGATGGCGGGCTGGAATGCGGTGATCAGCTTTGGTCTGGTGGTTTTGTGGGTCAGCGCGGCACGCGCCCGCGCCTAGGCTAGCCGTGCGCCCTGCCCGGTTTTGCGGGTTTTCAGCAACAGGCTTGTCTCACTGGCGACTACCCCATCCAGATTGCGGATCCGCGCCAGCACGGCGTCGAAATCCTCAAGCGTTGCGGTGCCGATTTCGACGATCACATCCCAGCGGCCGTTGGTGGCATGCACGGCGCGCAGCTGCGCCATTCCGGTCAGCGTCCGCATGATCCGGTCGGTCCCGCGCCCTTCGATCGCGATCATCATCAGTCCACGGACCGGGTCGGCCAAGACGTCTGCGCGCGTTACGACCGTGAAGCCCAAGATATCGCCGCTTTGCTGCAGCCGCGTCAGACGGGCGCGCACCGTCGCGCGCGACAGGTTCAACCGTGCGGCAAGATCAGACAGGGAAGCGCGGGCGTCTTCACGCAAGGCTGCGATCAAGGCTTCGTCCGAATTGGGCATATATGGTGTCCATTTTGATCAATAATTCGTCGATTTGGTCAATTTATCAGATTGTTCCTGACCAGACCAGACAGGTATCACCCGAACAATCAATTCAAGGGAACATCACATGACACAGCAAAACTGCATTCTTCTGGGCGCACCTATGGACAGTGGCAAGCGTCGGCTAGGTTGCCTGATGGGGCCCGATGCGTACCGCACCGCCGGGCTTGCCCGCGCGTTGACGGATCTGGGCCACAGTGTCACCGATCAGGGCAACGTGATGCCCGCCCCCTATACGCCCGGCCAGCACCCAAAGTTGCACGCGCTTGAGGAAACGATTGCCTGGACCGAAAGTCTTGCCGATGCGGCCGAAACGGCGTTGAAGACCGGCACGCCGATTTTCATGGGCGGCGATCACGCGCTGGCCTCTGGCACGGTGCTGGGGGCGATGCGCCATGCGGCGTCACAGAACCGCCCGCTGTTTGTGCTGTGGCTGGACGCGCACAGTGATTTTCACACGCCCGAAAGCACAGACAGCGGCAATTTGCACGGCACCCCGTTGGGATACGTGACGGGCCGCGACGGCTTTGACGCTTTTCCCGACCTGCCCTACGCCCTGCCCCACGAGAATATCGCAATCATCGGACTGCGGTCTGTCGACGCGGCAGAGCGTGCGGCTTTGCAGGAAACCACCATTCAACGTGTGGACATGCGCGAGATCGACGAAACCGGGATTGCGACCCCGTTGAACACGTTCCTCGAAAGGGTCGCAGCCGCCAATGGTATGCTGCATGTATCGCTGGACGTCGATTTTCTGGACCCATCTGTCGCCCCAGCGGTTGGCACCACTGTGCCGGGCGGTGCGACCGTGCGCGAAGGCCATCTGGTGATGGAGATATTGCACGACAGCGCGTTGATGACATCGCTTGATCTGGTCGAACTGAACCCGTTTCTGGACGAGCGGGGCCGGACCGCGCAGTTGATGGTCGATCTGGCCGCCTCTGCCTTTGGGCGGCGCGTGTTCGACCGTCTGACGCGGGCGTTCTGACGGCGTGCCACCGGATCCCACGCTTAACCACCTTCTCTGCGGCGGCGAACGTCTTGCCGCTGCAGGCCCACTGTTCGGCCCGCTGCCCGACTGACCCCTGAAAGGCCAATTCCATGACCAACCTGAAACCCTCTGACAAGGCGCTGGTGCCCTTCGTCTCTGTGCACAACATGATGAAGCTGATCCACCATGTCGGGATTGAACCGATGCTGATCGGGCTTGGCGACTATATCGAGGCCGATTTCCGCCGTTGGGAACTGTTCGACAAGACCCCGCGTGTTGCCAGCCACTCGGAAAAGGGCGTGATCGAATTGATGCCCACGTCAGACGGTGACGTCTATGGCTTCAAATATGTGAACGGGCATCCGTCGAACACCGCCGAAGGCCTGCAAACCGTGACCGCCTTTGGCCTGCTGGCCAATGTCGACAACGGCTATCCGGTGTTGCTGTCCGAGATGACAATTCTGACGGCACTGCGCACGGCGGCGACGTCGGCAATCGTGGCGCGGCTATTGGCCCCCAAGGGTGCCCATGTGATGGCAATGATCGGCAATGGCGCGCAGTCCGAGTTTCAGACGCTGGCGATGAAGGCGATCGTCGGTATCGACGAAGTACGGCTTTATGATATCGACCCTGCCGCAACGGCCAAATGTGCAAGAAACCTGTCCGGTCACGGCATCAACGTGGTGACCTGTGACACGGCCGAAGACGCGATCCTAGGGGCCCAGATTGTCACCACCTGCACCGCTGACAAGCAATATGCCACGATCCTGACTGACAATATGGTCGGTGCCGGCATCCACATCAACGCGATTGGCGGCGATTGTCCGGGCAAGACCGAACTGGCCCCCGCGATCCTGCACCGCGCCGGCATTTTCGTCGAATACCCCGAACAGACCCGCATCGAAGGCGAAATCCAGCAGTTGGCACCCGACCATCCGGTGACCGAGATCTGGGAAGTGCTGACCGGGCGCGCCAAGGGCCGTGTCGATGACAAGCAGATCACCCTGTTTGACAGCGTCGGTTTCGCGATCGAGGATTTCTCGGCGTTGCGCTATGTGCGCGACCAGATCAATGAAACCGGGCTGTTTGATCCGCTGGACCTGCTGGCCGACCCCGAAGACCCCCGCGATCTGTTCGGCATGTTGCAGCGCGCGGGCTGACGGTCAGGCCTGCGCGGTCACGTCGTGCAGGTACAGCCAGTCAAAGGCACCGATCATCGCGCCCGGTGCCAGCGTGCTGGCGATGCGCAGCCCCAGATGCGCGGCGCTGCGTTTCAGGCCGGGTCGCAGATGGTAGCGGGCGGCGTTGCCAGCCGCCGCCGCCACAACCCGCCGCACCCGCTTGTGACGGATTTTTTGATAGGTGGCCAAGGCCTGATCAACCGGATGATGCTCGACACAATCGGCCAGCACCCACGCGTCTTCCAGCGCCAGATTTGCGCCCTGCGCAAGAAATGGAAGGGTAGGATGCGCGGCATCCCCCAGCAGCGCCACGCCGCCCTGATGCCACAACTGGGCCACCGGATGATTGTGCAACCCCCACAAGGTGCAGGTATCCACGGCACCTATCATGTCGCTTGCGCGGCCACCAAATTCGCCGAACGCGGCGCGCAGGTTTTCCGGGTCGTCCGGCAGCCGCCAGCCTTCGGCGGCCCATGTGCTGCGTTCTTCTACCGCGACCAGATTGATCAGATCACCGCCGCGCACCGGATAGCTGACCAGATGCCGCCCCGGCCCCATGGTCACCTGCGCCTCGTCTGGGTGGTTGACCGTGTTGGGCACCAAAGCGCGCCATGCGACCTGCCCAGAAAAGCCTGGATCATCCGGCCCGTTCAGCAGCGCCCGCGTGCGCGCATGGATGCCGCTGGCGTCGATGATCAGTTCCGCGCGCCGCTGCGATCCGTCTGCCATGGTCAACTTGGGCAGCGTGCCGGGTGATACCTGCGCCACCTCGGCCCCAAGTTCGATTGACACGTTGCCCCGCCGTGCCGCGCCAAGCAGGATGTCGATCAGATCGGCGCGGTGCATGAACATATAGCTTTGGGCGTCGCCGCGACGCAGCAGGTTCAGCCGCGCCACCTGCCGCCCCCGTTCGTAGTCGCGCAAGACAACCGCCTGCCCGCGCACCGCCCGCGCCTTGACCCTGGTCTCAAGCCGCATGGCGCGCAAAACCGCCAGACCATTCGGGCTGATCTGCAACCCGGCACCGATGTCCTTGATTTCAAAGGCTTGTTCCAGCAGCGTCACCGCCACGCCGCGCCCTGCCAACGCAGCAGCCGTCGCCAAGCCGCCAATACCGCCACCAATCACGATTGCATTGCTGATGCCCAAATCACGGCCCTTCATTTTCCAAAAAAAAGCGCCGTGGTTTGCACCCCGACGCTTTCATCATTCTTCAGGTTGCCGGGTTATTCGTCCCGGTGCACCTTCTCGCGCCGCTCGTGACGCTCTTGCGCCTCAAGGCTCATGGTGGCGATGGGGCGTGCATCTAACCGCTTGAGCGAAATCGGCTCGCCGGTAACGGAACAATAGCCGAACTCGCCATCGTCAATCCGCCGCAGTGCCGCGTCGATCTTGCTGACCAGTTTGCGGGCCCGGTCGCGGGTGCGCAGTTCAAGCGCGCGGTCGGTCTCTTCTGAGGCACGGTCGGCCACATCGGGGATATTGCGGGTGCCGTCCTGCAATCCTTCGATGGTGTCGCGGCTGTCGTCCAGCAGTTCGGCCTTCCACGACAGCAGCTTGCGCCTGAAATATTCGACCTGCCTGTCATTCATGAAAGGTTCGTCTTCGGCCGGCGTATAGCCATCAGAAATAAATACTTTGGTTTTCAAATTCTTGCCCATAGCGGTGTTTAATCCAGTCATTGATGGTCGTCTCCGGACATGGCTCCGTTTTCCAGCCATCTAACGTAGCGTTCGCAGATTGTCACTACACAATGCAGTCGTTTATTGGTTTAACGGCCCGCGAATGCCGCGCCAAAAAAGGTTGATAACAAGATGAAATTCCAAGGTACTGATGATTACGTCGCAACAGACGACCTGACCATCGCCGTAAATGCCGCCGTGACGCTTGAACGACCGCTGCTGGTCAAGGGCGAACCGGGCACCGGCAAGACCGAATTGGCGCGGCAGGTGTCCAACGCACTTGGGCTGCCGATGATCGAATGGAACATCAAGTCGACGACCCGTGCACAGCAGGGCTTGTATGAATATGACGCCGTCAGCCGCCTGCGCGACAGCCAGCTGGGTGAAGAGCGCGTGCACGACGTCAAGAACTACATCCGAAAAGGCAAGCTGTGGCAGGCGTTCGAAGCGCCGGGCAAGGTGGTGTTGCTGATCGACGAAATCGACAAGGCCGACATCGAGTTTCCCAACGACCTGCTGCAAGAACTTGATAAAATGGAGTTCTATGTCTACGAGACCGGCGAGACGATCAAGGCCGTTCACCGCCCCATCGTGATCATCACGTCGAACAATGAAAAAGAACTACCCGATGCCTTTCTGCGCCGGTGCTTTTTCCACTACATCCGTTTTCCAGAGATGGACACGCTGCGCAAGATTGTCGAAGTCCACCATCCCCGGATCAAGGAAAGCCTGCTGACGACCGCCTTGACGCAGTTTTATGAGATCCGCGACCAGCAGGGTCTGAAAAAGAAGCCGTCAACATCCGAAGTGCTGGATTGGCTCAAGCTTTTGCTTGCCGAAGATCTGGATGCCGCCGATTTGCGAAAAGATGGCAAATCGACGTTGCCCAAGCTGCACGGCGCATTGCTGAAGAACGAACAGGACGTGCATCTGTTTGAACGGCTGGCATTCATGGCGCGCGCACAGAAATAGCGGTGGCGATCACCAATTGTGGTCGCAATGGGCGGCGTCTGATGCGGTTTATCAATGTTCTCTTGTGGCGTGCATGACACGGGCGTCACAAGGCTGCCCCAATCTTTAACATTTTTCTCTCTTTTGACATGGTTGCTCCCTAGAATGGTCGCGATGAGGGGCGAAAAGTGCCTGTAATCAAGCTTAAAAGAGCAGGCAGGCAGATGATGAATATGATTTCGGCACGGTATGTGCCAGGTTTTTGCAATGACCGCAAAGACCAGATGTGGCCCCTGGATTTGGCTGTTCGAGGTGACGTCGCATGAGGGGCCGTTTCCTGTTGCCGTTGATGCTGTTCGTCAATGCCTGTGTTCCAGCGTCCCATACCGGCGTCGTTTCGCGTGCCGCGACGGACACCACCTCCACGTCGCTGCCACCGATGAAAAGCTTTGCCGTGCACCAGCAGCAGGCTGCGCCGCGGTCCAACAACGATCTGTCGCTGGATTTCATCGAACTGGCGTTTCGCATGGAAAGTGGCAAGGAATTGCCCGTTCTTACCCGTTTTGAGGGACCCGTCACCATCCGTGTGATCGGGGCAGCACCGGTCACACTCGGGCCCGATTTGTCACGCCTGATCGGCCGCCTGCGCTCCGAAGCGCGGATCGACATCACACCGACGACGGCAGCCTCTGCCAACATCACCGTCGAAGCCGTCAGTCGCGACACCATTCGCAGCCTGTTGCCGCAAGCCGCCTGCTTTGTCGCCCCCAATGTCAGCAGCCTTGCCGAATACAAGAAAGTCCGACGGTCGCCGCAAACCAATTGGTCGCTGATGACAACCCGTACCCGCGTGGCGATTTTTCTGCCAAACGACACCAGCCCCCAGGAGATGCGCGATTGTCTGCACGAGGAAGTGGCGCAGGCGCTTGGTCCGCTCAATGACCTTTATCGCCTGCCCGATTCCGTTTTCAACGACGACAACGTACACACGGTGCTCACGGGCTTCGATATGATGATCCTGCGCGCATACTATGACCCCGGCCTGCGGTCCGGCATGTCACGCGGCGCGGTGGCCAATGCCCTGCCCGCGATTCTTGCCCGTATCAACCCGCGCGGCACATCAACGCAGCCGCGCTATGTAACGCGCACGCCGCGGGAATGGAACGCCGCCGTACAAGGCGCGCTTGGGCCCGGTCGATCGGACGGACAGCGTCAGGATGCTGCCTATAGTGCCATCAAGATCGCGCAGACACTGGGTTGGCAGGATCACCGCCGCGCCTTTGCGCATTACGCCATGGGCCGCGCCCTGCAATCGGGCGACCCCGAAGCGGCACATGCGCAGTATGAAATGGCTGAGCTGTTTTATGCCCGCAACGTCGGCACCCAACTGCACCGCGCCTTTGTGGCCACGCAACTTGCGGCCTATGCTATCTCCAAGGGCGACGGTGCCGAGGCCCTGCGGCTTATTGGCCCACATGTCGAGACTGCGCGGTCGGGGGAAAACGCGGCGTTGCTCAGCACCCTGCTTTTGTTGCGGGCCGAAGCGCTTGAACTGCAAAACCGTTCCGCCGAGGCAAAGTTGGTCAGGCTGGACAGTCTAGGCTGGGCGCGCTACGGCTTCGGCTCTGATTGGGCAGTGCGGGCCAAGATGCGCGAGATCGCGTCGCTGAACCCGCTGAAGTAAAAGCAAAGCGGGCTTACATGATCGTCATAATTCTTGCCATCGTTGGCGCATTGCTGGGCGGGTTGACCGCCCGCAAACGCGGGGGAAACCGCAAGGATATCGCGCAATATGCGGCGGGCTATGCGATGGCCTTTATCATCGTGGGCATGATCCTTACCGTGGTGATCGACCGGATCCTCAGCGGAGTCTAATCGATGTTCCTGCCTTTCTTCGACCAACTGCGTCGCCACAAGGTACCCGTGTCCATGCGGGAATTTCTGGCCTTTCTGGACGGCATGGCGGCAGGTTTGGCGACCTACGACGTTGAAGCGTTCTATTATCTGGCGCGCGTCAGCATGGTGAAAGACGAACGCAACATCGACAAGTTCGATCAGGCTTTCGCCGCTTCCTTCAAAGGGCTTGAGAACATTACCCTTGATGACGTGCTAGAGGCCGTCGATATCCCCTATGACTGGCTGGAAAAGATGGCTGAGAAGCATCTGACCGCCGAAGAAAAGGCCGAAATCGAAGCGGCGGGCGGTTTTGACAAGCTGATGGAGACGTTGAAAAAGCGTCTGGAAGAGCAAAAAGGGCGGCATCAGGGCGGTAACAAGTGGATCGGCACCGCCGGCACCTCGCCATTCGGGGCCTATGGCTACAATCCCGAAGGTGCGCGCGTCGGCCAGAACGAAAGCCGCCACCAGCGCGCGGTCAAGGTCTGGGACAAGCGCGAATTTAGGAATCTGGACGATTCGGTTGAACTGGGCACCCGCAACATCAAGGTCGCCTTGAAACGTCTGCGCCGGTGGGCCCGCGACGGTGCCGTCGAGGAACTGGACCTGGGCGGCACGATCCGGGCCACAGCCGATCACGGCTATCTGGATGTCAAAACCCGGCCCGAGCGGCGCAACGCTGTGAAGGTCCTGCTGTTTTTGGACGTCGGCGGATCAATGGACCCGCACATTAAGACCGTCGAGGAACTGTTCAGCGCCGCCAAAACCGAATTCAAGCATCTTGAGCATTTCTACTTCCATAATTGCCTTTACGAAGGTGTGTGGCGCGACAACCGCCGCAGGTGGACCGAACAGCAGCCAACCCACGAGGTGCTGCGAACCTATGGGCCTGACTACAAATGCATTTTCGTGGGCGACGCGTCGATGTCCCCCTACGAGATCGCCTATCCGGGCGGGGCCAATGAACATTGGAATCCTGAATCCGGATCGGTTTGGCTGACCCGCGTGCGCGAGCAGTGGAAAAGCAGCCTGTGGATCAATCCTATTCCTGAAAAATACTGGCCCTACACGCAATCCATCAAAATGGTGCAAGAGATTTTCGGCCCCGATGCGATGGTACCGATGACGCTGGAAGGCCTCAGCCGTGGCATGAAGGCGCTGACCCGCTAGCTGGTGCGCCCAAGCGCGTCCCGCACCTGCGCCAGGGCGGCACGCAGGTCTGCGATTTCCGCCGCATCCATCTCGGTCGCGGCCTGGACGCAGGCGGGCACGCCGCGCGCCCTGTCGGCCAGCACCCTGCCACGCTCCGTCAGATGGACCTGAACGCGGCGTTCATCTTCCGCGTCCCGTTTGCGGGTGACCAGCCCGGCCGTCTCAAGCCGTTTGATCAGGGGCGTCAGCGTGCTGGATTCCAGCCCCAACCGATGCCCGATCTGCCCCACACTCAGCGGGGTCATCCCCCACAACACCACCATCACAAGATATTGCGGATAGGTCAGCCCCAACGGATCCAGCAACGGTTTGTAAACCCGGCCAAACGCTTGGTGCAGGGCATAGATGTCAAAACACAACATCGCTTCGGGCTGTATCGGTTGGGTCATCGCGGTCCTCGGGATGGGGCAGATATGATAGCGCCCGGTGCAATGCTATGCGACTGCGACCGCGTGATCAATCAATCAAATCGTGCGCTATTTAATCGTTTGCAAATGGTTGGAACAATCCCGTCGCCAGACGCGTTGGGTAAGCGAAACCCGAACCGAAAGGACAATACCATGATCAAGAAATCAGGCTCCGCAAAATGGACAGGCAACCTTAAAGAAGGCAAAGGCCACGTCTCGACGCAAACTGGCGTGTTGAATGACCAGCCCTACGGGTTCAACACCCGTTTTGAAGGCAAACCCGGTACGAACCCCGAAGAGTTGATCGGTGCGGCGCACGCGTCCTGCTTCTCAATGGCGCTGTCGATGATCCTTGAAGGCCACGATCTGGTCGCGGACAGCATCGAAACCAAGGCAACGGTGTTTCTTGAGGAGAAAGACGGTGGCTTCCACGTCCCCAAAGTGCATCTGGATGTGACCTGCTCGATCCCGGGTGCGACCGACGCTCAGTTCGAAGAAGCAACCAACACCGCCAAGGAAAACTGTCCGATTTCCAAGCTGTTGAACGCGGAAATCACCATGGACGCCAAACTGGTATGACGCGATTTGGCGGCAAGGATGCCGCCTTCTGACATCATTTTAAAGCCGTGCCCCCTTAAAGTGGCGCGGCTTCTTGCAGTCCATCACGCGCGCGAGCCCGTAGACCCCTCTCTCATTCACCCTTTCCTAAATACTCATCTGCGCTTGCCCTCAGACGCAGACCCCCCATATTGAATCCATGATCCGCGTCATACCCATCCTTCTTGCCGTCTTGTACGGACTTGCCGTGTACCGGTTCTCTGCCTGGCGCACCGCAAAGGATCTGGATGAAAAATCCACAGAACTGATCGACCCGGCCCTGCGCGAGATGAGCGCAAAAATGGCGCGTGCACTGGATCTGCCCCGGATCAAGGTGCATATCTACGAAGTCGCCCCTGTCAACGGGCTGGCCGCCCCCGATGGCCGTATCTTTATCACGCGTGGATTTTACAACAAATTCAAGGAAGGTGCCGTCACCGCCGAAGAACTGGCCAGTGTCATCGCGCATGAACTCGGACATGTCGCCTTGGGCCATTCGCGGCGCCGTATGATTGATTTCTCCGGACAAAACGCGATGCGCGCCGCCCTTGGGATGATTTTGGGGCGGTTGATCCCCGGCATCGGCATCTGGATCGCAAACATGCTGGCGACGCTGCTGGCCGCGCGGTTGTCGCGCAGTGACGAATACGAGGCAGACGCCTATGCCGCCGCGCTGTTGACCAAGGCTGGCATCGGGGTCGCCCCCCAGATATCGCTGTTCAGAAAACTCGAAGCGCTGAGCCAAAGCAACCACGGCACGGCCCCGGCCTGGCTGATGAGCCACCCCAAGACTGACGACCGCATCGCCGCACTCAGCGCGCTGCAGCAGCGCTGGAATGCCTAGCCAAGCGCCTTGGCAAGCCGGGGCAGACGGGCTTTCTTCAGCAGCGTCCGCACGGTCCAATCTGGCCCCGACAGTCGGATCGCTTCGGCCAGAACGGTGCCGGATACGGCCTGCATTACGTCGGGCTGCGCCTGCCAGATGCCGTGCAGATACCTGTCGGGGTCAACCCGCCCAAGACCTTCATTGGCCAATGTGGCGCGCGGAAAATCCTTGGCATTCAATGTCATGATTAAATCGGCGTTGCCAGACACGGCAGCGGCCAGCACGTGGATGTCGTTCTCATCAGGCAAATACAACCGCCGTTCCATCACCGGATCGACGCTGATTTCGGCATCCGGCCAAGCGGCCCGCAGCATCGCGATTTCGGCGCGGGCCTGCATCTCGCCCTCGGGGCCCAGTTTTACTGTCGCGCGGGCCCATTCTTCCAGAATGCGCGCCGACCAAAGAGGCTCGAATGCGCCTTCACGGGCCGCCCCCAGCACCATGCTGCGCATCACCGTAGGGTAAAGAACGCAGGCGTCGATCAAGATGCGAACCGCCATTAAAGCCGGAAGAACAGCGACTTCAAATATCCGGTTTCCGCCAACTGAGGCAGCTGCGGGTGATCCGGCCCGGCAGATCCGGTGTGCAGCATCGCCGCGCGCCGCCCTGCCCGGCCAATCCCGCGCACCGATGACGTGCGAAACTGGCTCAGGTCAGCGGCATGCGAACAGGAGCAAAGCCCCAGTATTCCGTTTTCCGCCACCAGCGGTGCGGCCAGCCGCGCCAGCCGCTCATAGGCGCGCAAGCCTGCGTCGAGGGCTGGCTTGCCGGGCGCAAAGGCGGGCGGATCACAGATCACTACATCAAATTCAGCGCCTTCCGCCCGCAGGGTGGTCAGCAGGTCAAACGCGTCACCCTGCCGGGTGGCAAAACGGTCCGCAACACCCATGGCATCGGCACCCTGCTGCGCCAGATCTAGCGCCGGGGCAGACCCGTCGATGGCCAACGCCGACGCGGCACCATTCGCAAGAGCGGCCAAAGAAAACCCGCCTACATGGGCAAAAACATCCAGAACGCGCTTGCCCTTTGACAGGTTGGCGGCAAAGGCGTGGTTGGGGCGCTGGTCGTAGAAGATGCCGGTTTTCTGACCACCGGTCAGATCGGCCATATAGATCGCACCATTCATCGGGACGGCGATCGGACCATCCGGTGCGTTGCCCTTTAAAACCCTGCTGACTTCGTCCAGACCTTCAAGCGCCCGCGTGCGCCCCGCGGCGTTTTTCAGTACATGCTTTATGCCCGTCTGCGCCATCAGTGCGTCCGTCAGCGCATCCAGATGCACATCGGCCCATGCCGCGTTCGGCTGGATCACAGCGGTGTCGCCAAAGCGGTCAATCACCACACCGGGCAGACCGTCGGCTTCGGCATGGATCAAGCGGTAAAACGGCGCGTCATAAAGCTGCTCTCGCAACTGCAGGGCGCGGCTGATGTGAGTGGCGAACCAGCTTTGATCGATCACCGTTTCGGCGTTCTGATCCAGCATCCGGCAAAATATCTTTGACAGCGGGTTCACCGCCACCACGCCCATCACCTGACGCGCACTGTCTTCCAATATCGCCAGACTGCCGGGGGGCAGCCCCTTGGTACGGCGGTCAGTGACCATTTCATTGGCGTAAACCCACGGAAACCCGTGACGAACGGCACGGGCATTGGCCTTGGGCAGCAGGCGAACCACTGGCAAGTCGGCGGGATCGGTCGGGGCGGATGCAAAAAGGGGCGTTGTCATAACGCCCCCTCTAGTAGGTTCTGCGGGATTGGGAAAGCTCAGAGTTTGTTGAGCGCCTGAAACATGCCCAGTTTCGCGTTTTTATAGCCACCGGGTGTTTCCAGCTCCTGGCGGATGACCTCGGCCACATGCGCGGTGATGCGCACTTTCTGGGTGTCGCCGCGGCGAACTGCCTCGATGGCCTGCTGGCCACCAAAGCCGTCAAGATCTGCTTTGACGATACGGGGTTCGGCCATGGCAAGGCCGGTGCGGGCGTCGCGGATCGTCAGGCGGAAGGTGATCGAATGTACACCGCCCGTGGTATAGCGTGCCTTTTCGGTCAGCGCGTGAAAGCGAATCACTTCGACGTCCAGCAGCGCAGGAGTTGTGCCTTCTACATTTGTGGCGCTTTTCTGCAGGGCCGCTTCAAAGATCGCCTTGACCTGGGCGTGGCGGTTGCCGATGGGATCACCGCGCCAAACGATGTCACCCGATGGGTAATACCGGTTCGCTTCAGAGACCTTCAGGCTTTGCGGGACGAACACGTTGATCTGGGACACATGAACCGATGCAAAGGCCTGTGGCAGTGCCGGT
>JBFGFW010000009.1:0-16168 GCA_041579395.1 Sulfitobacter sp. | reverse complement strand
TGGACCATTGCCGTGTCACCGTTGCCGACCAGAATATAGGCCCCGGGCCGTTCCTCCAGCATGAAGGCAAAGTCTTCGCCGCCCATGACCAGGGCGGCTTCGTCGCATTGGCCTGAGATCCCGCGCGCCACGTCGGCGGCAAATTCGGTCTGCGCGTCGTGGTTCACCATCACCGGATAGTTGCGCAGATAATCGACGGTCGCCTTGGCCCCGAATGTCGCGGCGATGCCCTCGCAAATCTCGGTGACGCGTTTTTCCGCCAGATCGCGCAACTCGTTCGACAGCGTGCGCACCGTTCCCAGCAGTTTGACCCGCTGCGGGATCACGTTGAACGCCTTCGACGACGTCTCGATCGAGGTGATCGACACCACGATATTGCCGATCGGGTCGGCATTTCGGCTGACGATGGTTTGCAGCGCAGTGATGATATGCGCGGTGACCACGGCGGTATCGATGGTCTCGTGCGGCTTGGCGGCGTGACCGCCCAGACCTTCGATTTCGATATCCAGCAGGTCTGTCGCCGCGAAAAACGGCCCCGGACGGATACCGAAGCTGCCCACTGGCATGCCCGGCCAATTGTGCATTCCGTAGACTTCCTGAATGCCCCAGCGGTCCATCATCCCGTCCTTGCACATCTCGCGCCCACCGCCGCCGCCTTCTTCGGCAGGCTGAAAGATCACCACGACGGTGCCGTCGAAGTTCCGCGTCTCGCACATATACTGCGCGGCCCCCAGCAGCATCGCGGTATGGCCATCATGGCCGCAGGCGTGCATCGCGTTGGGGGTTTTGCTGGCATAGGCCACCCCCGTCTGTTCGTGAATCGGCAGCGCATCCATATCGGCGCGCAGCCCCACCACTTTGCCCGATGCCGTGGAAGACCCCTTGATCACGCCGACGACACCGGTGCGCCCGATGCCTTCGACAACTTCGTCGCAGCCGAAGGCGCGCAGCTTTTGTGCGACCGTGGCGGCCGTGCGGTGGGTTTCAAACAGGATTTCGGGGTGTTCATGCAGATCACGACGCCAGGCGGTGATGTCATCGTGCAGTTCGGCAAAGCGGTTCTTGACGGGCATGGAAGGTATCCTTGGTTATGGTAAGACGCGTTAAGACGCCGGCAACCGGGTTTCAACCATTTCGGCGAACCAGCTGCAGCCGGCGGGGATGGCTTCATCGTTGAAGTCGAACATCGGGTGGTGAACGGTTGGGCCGTCGCCGTTGCCCAGCATGATGTACGCGCCGGGCCGCTTGTTCAGCATATAGGAGAAATCCTCGCCCGCCATGATCGGGGGCGTGTTGCGGTCAACGCCGGGGCTGATCTTTTCGGCGGCGTCAGCGGCGTAATGGGTATTTGCCTCGGCATTGACGGTGATCGGATAGCCGCGGTCATAGGTGATGGCGGCGCTGCACTGGTGCGCGGCGCAGGTGTGGGTCACGATCGCCTCAAGCCGGTCCTGCGCCAGATCGCGGATGCCCGCGTCCAACGTGCGCACGGTGCCGCGCAACCTCACGGTTTGCGGCAAGATGTTGTGGCTGTCGGTGTCGGATTGCATCGTACAGACAGACACGACCACCTGTTTGACCGGGTCTACGTTGCGGCTGGCGATGGATTGCAGCGCCATCACCACGTGGGCGGCGGCCAGATTGGTGTCAATCGCCTCGTGGGGGGCAGCGGCATGGCCGCCCTGCCCGGTGATGGTGATGTCGAATTCATCCGCCGCCGCCAGCAACGCACCGGGGCGGATCGCGAATTCACCCACCGGATGGCCGGGCATGTTGTGCAGGCCGTAAACCTCGTCGATGGCCCAACGGTCCATCAGGCCGTCCTTGACCATCTCGTTGCCGCCGCCACCGCCTTCTTCGGCGGGTTGAAAGATCAGCACTGCGCGGCCATCGAAATTGCGCGTCTCGGCCAGATATTGCGCGGCCCCCAGCAAGATCGCGGTGTGCCCGTCGTGGCCGCAGGCGTGCATCTTGCCCGGATGGGTCGATGCATAGTCAAGCCCGGTCGCTTCGGTGATCGGCAGCGCGTCCATGTCGGCCCGCAGCCCGATAGCGCGCCCCGACTGGTTGGTTTTGCCGTCAATCACCGCAACAACGCCGGTCTGGCCGATGCCCGTGGTGATGTCGGTGATGCCAAAGCTGCGCAGCTTTTCTTCGACAAATGCAGCGGTCTGGTGGACGTCGAACATCAGTTCCGGGATCGTGTGCAGATGGCGACGCCATGCGGTGATCTCGGCGTGGGTCTCTGCAAAGCGGTTCTTGATCGGCATGAGGCGCTCCCTTGTTGTGCGGGTTCAGACGTTGGGGCCCAAAATCATCGGGCTGCCATCGCTGAAACGCGACAGGCGAAATCTGGTCAGATCATGGCCCACATCTGCGCCTGTGACCAGTGCTGCCAGCACCCGCCCCACCCCCGGTCCGATGCCAAAGCCATGACCGGACATGCCGGTGCCGATGGTCAGCCCCGGCAGGGTCGGCGCGCGGTCCACCACCGGAACGATGTCGGGCATCGTGTCGATCATGCCCGCCCACGCGGCCTTGAGGCGGACAGGCGGCAGATCGGGAAACAGGCTGGCAAAATTGCGCAGAAGTCGGTTGATCTTGCCCATGTTGGGGGCGGGGTTCAGGATTCGCATCGCCTCGAACGGGGTCGGGTCATCACTGGTCCAGTGCCGTTTGGTCCCCCACGCGTCGGGAAAGCCCTTGGGCGCGAATGGATGCAGGACCTGGCCAAGGGGGTCGGCCCTGAGTTGGGTCAGGTAATGCGGAAACGCGCGCATCGCGTCCGGACCCACAAACAGTTCCGGCGCGCCGGGCGGTGCCAGCGTATAGCCGCCATCCTCGCGCCGTCGGAACGCGACCTTGCGGGTGGCAGCGGCCCCTGCACAGATTTCCGGCAGCGGATGGGTTGCGGCGACGTTTTCGCGCACTGACAACTGAGGGATCGACACCCCGTGGTTGCGCAGGAACAGTGCCGACCATGCGCCGCCTGCCAGCACGACCTCGGGGGCCGCGATGCGCCCTGTCTCAGTCACGACGCCAGCGACGCGACCAGCGGCAATATCCAGCGTCCGCACCGCGCAGTTTTCGACGATTTGCACCCCTTCGCGCGCGGCAATTGCGGCCAGCGCCGGCACCGCGACCCATGGTTCGGCCCGCAGGTCAGACGGCGTGGTCAGGGCCCCCAAACTGCGATGCGCCATGCCGGGAAACATCGCGGCGACTTCGGCAGAGGACAGAATCCTGCTGTCCAGCCCATTGGCCTTTCCATGGGGCAACCACGCTTCGTAATCAGCCAGGTGCTTTTCGTGTTGGGCAAAATAGGTGATGCCGCCTTGGCGCAGCCCGATGTCGACGTTCGTCAGACCGGCCAGTTCATGCCACAGGCGGTGCGCCTCGGTCATGATCGGGATCTCTGCGGGGTCGCGGCCCTGTTGACGGATCCAACCCCAGTTGCGGCTGGACTGTTCGCCCGCGATGCGCCCTTTTTCCAGCAAGGTCACCTTGTGGCCGCCGCGCGCGAGAAACAGCGCCGTGCACACGCCGATCACGCCGCCGCCAATCACCACCACATCGGCGGCAGGCCCGTGCGGGCCCGGATACGTCACCGGCGTTCTGTCATTAATCGGAAACGGCATTGCCACTAAGGTTATCCTGACGCCAAAAGATCGGGCGATCCTGGCATTTTAGGCAGACAACCGCGCAACCAGTTCGCGCATGAATTTATGACCTGCCTCAAACTGGGACACCTCGATAAATTCGTTGGGTTGATGCGCCTGCGCGATGTCGCCGGGGCCGCAGATGACGGCACTATAGCCCGCTTCCTGGAACTGCCCGGCTTCGGTGCCATAGCTGACTTTGTGGCTGGCATTGTCACCGGTGATCTGGCGGACAAAGTTCTCGGCCAAGCCGTTCTTTTCGGGTTCAAGCGCCGGAACATCGAATCGCGGCGTCACCTCGATATAGGTGTCGGGCACCACCTCTTGCATCTGCTTTTCAACCTGACGCACCTTTTTCAGATAGGCAGTTCCCCACGCGGCCTTGTCCTCGCCGGGTACGACGCGGAAATCCATCGGGAATTTGCAGTCCTTGGCGGTGATGTTATGCGCGGTCCCGCCCGAAATCATGCCCACATGGCAAGTGGTAAAGGGCGGGTCGAACAGCGCCGCCATCTCAGAAGGTTTGCGGCCGAAGTTTTCGGTGTTCATCTCGTTGGCCCATTCGATCAGCTTGGCCCCGGCCATGATCGCATTGACCCCGGTGTGCAGTAGGGACGAATGCACTTCAAAGCCGACGACATGGGTATTGAACCCGACCCCGCCCTTGTGGCCCGTGACCGCCTGCATGGTCGACGGCTCGCCCACGATCACCAGTTTGCCCTTGGGCAATACGGGCTGCATCGCTTCGATCATCGGGGGCGCACCGGCACAGCCGATCTCTTCGTCAAAGCTTAGCGCAATTTGCAAAGGCTGGGTGACGTTTGCATATTTCGCCTCGACCAGCGCCCAGATCGCCTGACCGACAAAGCCCTTCATGTCGCAGGTGCCGCGCCCGTAGTAGCGCCCGTTGCGTTCCACAACGCTGAACGGGTCACTGTCCCATGGCTGGCCGTCCACCGGCACCACGTCGGTGTGGCCGGACAACACCACGGCCCCGGCTTCCCACGGGCCGACGTGCGCGAACAATGCATGTTTGGGCTGGTCAGGATCGATATAGCGGTGGCTTTCGATGCCGTGACCAGCCAGATATTCCGCGACCCAGTCAATCAGCGGAATGTTGGTATCGCGCGACACGGTGGGAAAGCTGATCAACTTTTCCATCAGGTCAAATGGGGTCAAACGCGCAGGCATAGGGGCGATCCTTCAGTATCCGCTGTCGGTCAGAAGCACCTGATGACCCGGCGCGACGGTTTTGTAAACCGATGGTTCCGCCACATAGCTTGTCGGGTGAATTGGTGACGGAATTGGCTTGAAGTTCAGCTCGCTTTCCTTTTTCCGCTTGCGCGGATCGGCGATCGGCACGGCTTTCATCAGGGCCTGCGTATAGGGGTGCTGTGGATTTTCAAAGACCTGCGTCCGGGTGCCCATCTCGACGATCCGGCCCAGATACATCACGCCCACATTGTGACTGACCCGTTCGACGACGGCCATGTCGTGGCTGATAAACAGGAACGACAGGCCCAGTTCATACTGCAATTCCATCATCAGGTTGACCACCTGCGCCTGCACCGACACGTCCAGCGCCGAAACGGCTTCGTCTGCGATGATCAGCTTGGGGTTCAGCGCAAGGGCGCGGGCAATCGCAACGCGCTGGCGTTGTCCACCTGACAACTCGTGCGGAAAGCGCCGCATATAGCTGCGGGGCAATTCGACCCTGTCAAACAGCATCTCGATCCGCTTGGTCAATTCGGCCCCTTTAAGGGTGCCGAAATTATGCATCGGTTCGGCCACCTGATCGCTTAGTTGCATTTGCGGGTTCAGCGACGCGAACGGATCCTGAAAGATCATCTGCATGTCCAGCCGCGCCTTGCGCAGATCGTGGGCATTCAGCGCCATGATATTTTTTCCGTCGATGTCGATTTCGCCCGACAGCGGTTCGACCAGACGCAAGATCGACCGCCCCGCCGTGGATTTCCCGCAACCGGATTCGCCCACAAGGCTTAGTGTCTGGCCTTTGTTGATGGAAAAGGACAGGTCTTCGACCGCGTGGACATTGGCGATGGTGCGGCGGAAAAATCCGCCCGTGACCGGAAACCGCGTCGTCAGGTTCTTGACGGTCAGCAGGGTTTCCTCGGTGCCCTTGATCGGCACGATTTCCTTGTCCTTGGTCCCCAGCAGCTTCATCGGTTCGGGATAGGCCTTGCCGGTCATCTCGCCCAGCTTGGGAACCGCCGCCAACAGCGCCTTGGTATAGGGGTGCTGCGGGTTCTCGAAAATCTCCTCGACGGTGCCTTCCTCGACCTTTTTGCCGCGGAACATCACGACCACCCGGTCGGCCATCTGCGCGACCACTGCCATATCGTGCGTGATGAACATCACCGCTGTGCCTGTTTCACGCTTCAGCCGGTCAATCAGGGCCAGGATTTCAGCCTGAATGGTCACATCAAGCGCTGTCGTCGGTTCATCCGCGATCAGCAGACGTGGCGAACACGCCAGCGCCATGGCAATGACCACACGCTGCCGCATCCCGCCCGACAGTTCATGGGGGTACTGTTTCAAACGGCGTTCGGGTTGCGGGATCCGCACCTGTGTCATCAATTCAAGCGCACGGGCTTCGGCTTGGGCCTTGGTCATGTTCTTGTGCAGGCGCAGCCCTTCGGTCAATTGGCGTCCCACGGTGAAAACCGGGTTCAACGCCGTCATCGGTTCCTGAAAGATCATGCCGATTTCATTGCCCCGGATTTCGCGCATCAGTTCCTGATCGGTCTGGGCCAAATCGACTGCCGGATCATTCTGACGCTCAAACAACAGGCGACCGCCGGCTATTTTTCCGCCGCCGAATTCCACAAGGCGCATCAGCGACAAGGACGACACCGATTTTCCAGATCCGGATTCGCCCACAACACAAACCGTTTCACCCGACCGGATATCGAAGCTGACATCCTCGACCCCCATAACGGTGCCGTCCTGGGTCTGAAATTCGACCCTAAGCCCTTGAATTTGTGCGATTGGTGTTGTTGTGGCGTGGTCAAGCATCGATATATCCACCGCTGATCTTTAAACTCATCCGCCGACGCTAAGGCCAATCGTGACCCGGTGTCAAACCCGCTACGCCGCCGCCCCTGCTAGCGCCATCACAACGCTTGCAATTTGCGTGAAACCTGCTTCGATACGGCCACGCGCCTTTGGGGACAGGTTCGCGGCAGCCGTTTGACGATTTTGCAATCTGCATTGGCGGCGCTCTTGACCTCTCAGGTTCTTATATACGAAAGTCGGGACCATGTCTGAAAAAGGCATGCGATAAAAAACGCGGCACCACGCAAGAACAACGGTGTCCAACAAGGAGTAAGCTATGACTTTGAAAACCCTTTTGATGGGTGCAGTGGCCTCGGTTGCCCTTGCCCCCGCCGCCTTTGCGGCCGCCCATGAGGGCGAGCGCGGACGCGACGGTGAGGTCAAGATCATCTATTGGCAAGCGCCCTCGATCCTGAACCCGTTCCTGTCGGGCGGCACCAAGGATCTGGAATCCGCCAGCCTGGTGATCGAACCGCTGGGCCGCTATGACGAAACCGGCGCGCTGGTGCCCTTTCTGGCCGCTGAAATCCCCACCGTTGAAAATGGCGGCGTGTCCGAAGATCTGAAATCGATCACCTGGAAGCTGAAAGAGGGCCTGTTGTGGTCCGATGGCACGCCAGTCACATCGGCAGACGTCAAATTCACAGCCGAATATTGTATGCACCCCGAAGGCGGTTGCGCGCAGGCGTCCAAATTTGACGGTGTCACTGCCGTCGAAGCGATTGACGATCTGACGATCAAGGTGACCTTCTCGGAAGCCAAGCCGAACCCTTACGGTCCGTTCATGGGCGCGCAGTCGCCGATCATTCAGGCCGCACAGTTCGCCGAATGTCTGGGTGCCAAGGCCCCCGAATGTACCGATGCCAACTTCAACCCGATCGGCACCGGCCCGTTCATGGTCACGGATTTCCGTCCCAACGACGTGATCCAGATGGTCGCCAACCCCAACTACCGTGATCCCGGCAAACCCGCGTTTGCCTCGCTGACCTTCAAGGGCGGCGGAGATGCGAATGCTGCGGGTCGTGCGGTCATGGAGACCGGCGAATACGACTATGCCTGGAACATGCAGTTGGCCCCCGACGTGCTGGCGAAAATGGCCGAGGCCGGCAAAGGCACGCCGATCTCTGCATTTGGCACCCTGGTCGAGCGGATCGAGATGAACATGACCGATCCATCGCCCGACCTGCCCGAGGGCGAGCGTGCGACGGTGATGCACCCCCACCCGATCCTGTCGGATTTCAAAGTCCGCAAGGATTTGTCGATGGCCATCGACCGCCCGCTTCTGGTTGAAGTCGGCTATGGTCAGGCGGGTCGTCCGACCTGTAACCTGGTCCCTGCCCCGGCGCTTTATGCGTCCGACAACACCGAGTGTCTGACGCAGGATCTTGAAGGTGCCAAGGCACTGCTGGAAGAAGCCGGTTGGACAGACAGCGATGGCGACGGCATCCGCGACAAGGATGGCAAAAAGCTTTCGTTGCTTTACCAAACCTCGACCAACGCCGTGCGTCAGGACTTTCAGGCCCTGATCAAGGATTGGTGGAACCAGATCGGCGTCGAAGTTGAGCTGCGCAATCTTGATGCGTCTGTCTTCTTTGGTGGTGACCCAGGCTCGCCTGACACATTCCAGAAGTTCTATGCCGATGTGGAAATGTACGCCAACAACTTTGACGGCACAGACCCGCAGGCGTATCTGTCCGCCTACCGCTGCGGCGGCGAGCCAAAGCCATCCAGCCAGTGGCAGGGTGAAAACATCAACCGCTTCTGTAATGCAGAGTACGACGCACTGCTGGACGAGCTGTCCCGCACGGGTGAGTTGGACAAGCGCGGCGAGATCGCCAAGCAGTTGAACGACATCATCACACGTCAAACGATGACCATCGTACCACTGGTTGACCGCGGCCGTGTATCGGCTGCGTCCAACACATTGGGTGGTGTGGTGTTGAACACGTGGGATTCCGAACTGTGGAATGTCGCTGACTGGTACCGCAAGAAGGACTAAGTCCTGACTTTGGGGTGGAGCGTGAGGATTTCACGCTCCACCCTCTTGCAGATGGTAAAGGAATGCGGGATCACGTCGCGCATCTTTTCAATCGACATTCCATCCAAGACTGAGCTGCAAAGGCGCCGCGCATGCTGACCTTCACCATTCGACGACTTCTTTTGTCCATTCCAACGCTTTTGTTCATCAGCCTAGTGATTTTTCTGCTTTTGCAACTGGCTCCCGGTGACCCGATGGCCCAGGTGCCGCTGACCGTCCCCCCCGAGGTCAAACAAAAGATGCGCGAGGCGCTTGGCCTTGGCCAGCCGATCTATGTGCAATACTACAAGTGGCTGATCCAGTTTTTCTGGGTGGAACCGCAGGTGTTTCTGGATTGGGCCACCCGCGATAGTTTCCTGCTGGGCTGGCTGCCGGATACCAATTTCTCGACCTTCATTGATCCCGAAAGCGGCCTCCGCCGTCCCGTGCAGCGCGCCATCAGCTGGCAGACCCGCAGCCCGATCATGGACATCGTGATCCAACGGATGCCGCAGACCCTTTGGGTGGTCGGTCTAAGCTATGTTGTGGGTATCCTTATCGCCATTCCGATCGGCATCTATTCGGCCTACCGGCATTATTCACTGTTCGATCAGGCCGGCACCTTTGTCACGATGGTCGGCTTTTCGATCCCGCCCTTCTTTACCGGCCCGCTGCTGATCGTGATCTTTTCGGTGTCACTGGGGTGGCTGCCGTCGATTTATGATACCACCTTGGTCGTGACGGATTGGGCCACCTTCAAGGTGCAGTTCATGCAGATGATCATGCCGGTGATGGTGCTGGCGCTGCAGACCACGGCGCAGATCAGCCGCTATATGCGCGGTGCGATGCTGGACAACCTGAACCAGGACTACGTCCGCACCGCGCGCGCCAAGGGACTGAAGGAAACGTCAGTGGTGCTGGTGCATGTCCTGCGCAATTCGATGATCCCGGTGGTAACGGTGATTGCCCTTGGCATGCCCGCGATCTTTGGCGGTGCGATCATCACCGAGAACGTGTTCAAGGTGAATGGCATCGGGCAGCTGTTGCTGACCGCGCTCTTTGCCAATGACCTGCCGATGGTGATGACGCTGACCTTTATCTTTGCCATCCTGATCGTGTTTTTCAACTTGATTGCCGATGTTCTTTACGGCCTGCTTGACCCGAGGATTCGCTATGACTGAGCAAGCCATCCCCGCCAGCCCCATCGAAGCTGACCTCGAAATCTATGGCGCGCTGGTCGACAAGGAGCCGCAAAAACCCCCGCGCAGCCAATGGGTGGATGTGTGGCACCAGTTTCGCAAACATAAGGGTGCCGTCTTTGGCGGCAGCTTTTTGCTGTTCATCACATTGACGGTCTTGCTGGGCCCCTATCTGTGGGATCTAGACCCAAAGAAGCTGGATATCCGCAACAAGGATTGGCGGCCCGTCTATCAGTTGTTGTTTGACAGCGACGCCAAGGCCGGATGGGCGCATCCCTTTGGCACTGACCAATTGGGCCGCGATATCATGGCGCAGATGATCGCAGGCGGTCAGGTGTCCATGGCGGTGGGCTGGCTGGCGATGGCGCTGGCGCTGGTTATCGGCAGCGCCATCGGCGTGATCTCGGGGTATTTCAAGAAGCTGGATTTCTGGCTGATGCGCTTTACCGATCTGGTCCTGTCACTGCCTATCCTGCCGCTGACATTGCTGGCGGTGACGCTGTTTCGTCAACCGTTGAATGCGCGGTTCGGCCCCGAGGGCGGGATGTTCATTCTGATCGTGGGCATCATCGGCCTGACCTCGTGGATGCAGACCGCGCGGATCGTGCGCGGTGACATTCTGGCGCTGAAGGAACGCGAGTTCATTCTGGCCGCCCGGTCCATCGGCACGCGTCCCGGCAAGATCATCGGCCGCCACCTGCTGCCCAACGTCATCTCGCCGATCATGGTATCGGCCACCTTGGGTCTGGCGACGGCGATCATCACCGAAAGCGCGTTGAGTTTCCTGGGCGTTGGCTTTCCATCCGACTTTCCGACCTGGGGTAAACTGTTGTCGGATGCGGTGTCCCGAATGCAGGAATTCCCCGAACGGGTGCTTTTGCCGGGCATCGCGATCTCGCTGACGGTGCTGAGCGTCAACTATCTGGGCGATGGCTTGCGCGATGCGCTGGATCCCCGCTTGCGGGGGCGGTGATCGGACGCGGGCGGTGACGCTGTTGGTTGCCGTTTGATGTGAGTATTTAAGAAAGGGTGAAGGGGGGCTGTGTCCTCCCCCTTAAGTCTGCGTGCCGCGTGGGTTTGGTGAATAAGGACGCTGAAGGCCCGAGGCCAGCGGCAAGGGGTACGGACGTTCTGCCTGTGGGTGCGATGCGGAACATTGTTTGTTGGCCAGATGCCTTTTCGGGAACGTGTTCCGGGAGGGGTGGCTACAGGAGATAATCATGACCTTGATTTAAAGATTATTCCGCGCAACTAGGAATAATATTCTGGTTCAAGGGGATTTCAGCGATGTTCGAGTCTTTTGGGTTTGAAAACGTCACGCCGCAGCAGGCAGCCGTTCTGTTTGCCTTGCTGGTCGGCATCGCCTTTGGCGCGTTGGGCCAGATCACGAAATTCTGCTTTCGCCGGTCGCTGATCGGAGAGGACCGCCGCGCCGCAGCCGGGGTTTGGCTGACCGCACTGGCCTTTGCCGTCATCGGTACGCAAGGAGCCGTCGCCATGGACCTGATCAGCTTTGACGCGCATCGGTTCCTGGTCCCTGATCTGCCCATCGTCGCCATCGCCATCGGCGGCCTGCTGTTCGGGGCCGGGATGGTGCTGACACGCGGCTGTGTATCGCGTCTGACAATTTTGGCCGGGTCCGGCAATCTGCGCGCCGCGTTGGTCATCGTGGTGTTTGCGATTGTGGCCCATGCCACGCTAAAGGGTGTTCTGGCCCCGCTGCGTGTCGCTTTGGGAGGCATCACCGTTGATTTGGGCGACAAGACAAGTCTGGCTGCCCTGCCCGGCGGTGCATTGCTTTGGTCTGGTCTGATCGCCATCGCGGCACTGGCCTTTGCGCTGCGGTCCGGCAACCGTGCGGGCACGTTCGCGATGGCGGCGATCATTGGCCTGCTGGTGCCTTTGGCCTGGGTCGGAACCGGGTTCATTCTGTTTGACGACTTTGATCCCATCGCGCTTGAAAGCCTCTCGTTCACGTCTCCTTCGGCCGAGGCGCTGTTCTGGGTGGTGGCCAGCAGTGCGATCCCCGCCGGGTTTGGCGTGGGCCTGCTGGGGGGCGTGCTGATCGGTGCGCTGGCGTCCAGCATCAGCTTCGGCGGATTTGCATGGCAAAGTTTTGACACGCCCCGCCAGACCGGACGCTATCTGGCCGGTGCAGCGCTGATGGGCGTTGGCGGCGTGCTGGCGGGCGGGTGCACGCTGGGTGCCGGCCTGTCCGGTGTGCCCACGCTGTCGTTTGCGGCGATCCTTGCCATCGTGATGATCGGCATCGGTGCGCTGGCCACCAACGCAATGCTGCAGGCGGGGCCATCCCGGCAATTGGCCCACGGCTGAGATAGCTAGTGGATTTTGCTGCGCATTCGGCGCAGCAGCCACCACACCAGCAGGATCACGGGCGGCACGGCAAGCGCGGTCAACGTGCCCCTGCTGACGCCCGTTTCATCGGCGAGCGGATAGAGCATGTATGCCGCAAGCGACACCGCGTAATAGCTGATCGCCACCACCGACAGCCCTTCGACGGTATGCTGAAGCCGCAGTTGCAAATCAGACCGTTTGTCCATGCTGGCAAGGATCGCCTGGTTCTGCGCCGAACGTTCAACATCGACGCGGGTGCGCAGCAATTCGGCGGCGCGGATGGCGCGGGCTGACATGGTGTGCAGCCGGGTTTCGGACGATTTGACCGTGCGCATCGCGGGTTCATAGCGCCGCATCATGAATTCCACAAATCCCTGCCGCGACATAAAGCGGGTTTCGCGCAGCGCCGCGATCCGCTGGGCGACGATGGCCTGATAGGCCTCGGTCGCGCCGAACCGATAGGAGGCTTCAGCCGACAGCGTTTCAAGCTGAACCGACACATCCAGCAGCTTGTGCAAGGTGTCTTCGGCCCGTGCTTCGGCACCGCGCATCGTCGACATGAGATCATTCAGTTGACCGTCCAACGCGTTCAGTTGCCCGCCAAAATCGCGCACCTGCGCAAAGCCCAGCATTGACATGGATTTATAGGTTTCAACCTCGCAAAGGCGCTGCACGATGCGGCCCAGACGGCGGCTGCCGGTTTCTTCGCTGGCAAAAACTGCCATCCGCATATGCCCGGCTGAATCGATGCGGAAGTCGCTGGCAACCACGGCGGCGTTCTCCAGAACATTGGCCACAGCCAGGCTTTCGGGAACAAACCAATCATGCAGGTCAGCGGCGATCTGGCTGTCTTCGGGCGGGCGGGCGACCAGCCGCAGCAGGATCGACGTGACACGTTCCGCGTTCAGGCTGGCGCGCCAGTTCTCCGGGAAGACATCAAACTCTGCCGGATCAAAGGGCCGTGCGCCGGCTTGATCCGAGAATACCGTGTAGGTGACAAATTCGGTATGCTGTTCCCATTTCAGGACATACTTGCCCATCAGGCCATAGTAATGCGTGGCGTCATCCGCCGGCAGCGGTGCGCCGTAATGCTTGAGCAGGGCCGCCAGTTGCGCCAGATCGACCGACCGGTCGCGCGACGCCGCATCCCCCGGTGGGCGCAACGCAAGATAGGCCGCGACATGCGGCGCAGAAAGCGACGGGAACGGACGCGCATGCAGTTCGGCATTCAGCGCATAGCGCAGCGGGTGATCCTTGATCGGGGCCATGGGTTTCCTTGTTCATCAGGCGCGACGTTGACCGGTACGATACAACAAACTTCGCTAAAGGACAGAAATATATTCATCGTTTTCATGCAGTTACGGTGTACCATTGGATACAGAGCAACAGTGGGTGGGTAAACGCGGGCGCTGCCCTAGTTTCAAGCGAACGGATCACTGACCGCGGAGCACTGGAACATGTCCGACCAAACCAACGGCAGCACAGAGAAAAGCGGCAGTCGCGACCTGACCGAAGGCCCGGTGTGGCGCGCCTTGGCGGCAATGACCGCCCCGATGAGCTTTGGCATCTTCGCCGTCCTTAGCGTCGGGTTGGCGGACGCCTATTTTCTGGGACAGATCGGGGGCACGGCCCTTGCGGCGGTTGGATTCATCTATCCTGTGACGACCACGATTACGTCGCTCGCCATCGGGCTTAGTGCCGGGGCCAATGCCGCCCTGAGCCAAGGGGTTGGACGCGGTGATGACGATCAGGCCACGCAAAGGCTGGGCCTGCACGCGATCGGCATCGGGCTGACCCTGTCGGTGATTGTTGCCGCAATGGTCTGGCTGGTTTTCCCGTATATCTTCATGGCGCTTGGTGCAGGCGACGACGTGATGGGGCGCATTCGCGAATACATGCCGTTCTGGGCGCTGAGCTTTCCGTTTCTGGTGGTTATGATGGTGACCAACGCGGTATTTAGGTCCCATGGTGACAGCCTGACCTCGTCGTGGATCATGGTGCTGGCCGCCACGATCAACGTGGGGCTTGATCCGCTGTTGATCTTCGGCATGTGGGGCCTGCCCGAACTTGGCGTGCAAGGGGCCGCGATGGCGACTTTGGCGGGGCGGGTCGTCGCGGTGGCGCTGGCGCTGTTCATCGCATGGCAGCGCGGATTGCTGGGCTGGTGCGGTGGCCTGCTCGATGGCATCTGGCGGTCAGCGGGCAAGATCCTCAACGTCGGCTTGCCCGCAGCCTTTTCAAACGCGATCAACCCGGCGGGCATGGCGCTGGTCACCGCGGCGGTTGCGACCGTGGGTGAGACGGCGGTGGCAGGGTTCGGAGCCGCGACGCGGGTGCAAAGCATGGCGCTGGTGCCGCTGTTGGCGCTGTCAGCCGGCATCGGGCCGGTTGTCGGACAGAACTGGGGGGCCAAGGCCAAGGACCGCGCCCAGGATGCGACACGCTACGCGTTCCTGTTTTGCATCGGGTACGGAGCGGCGGTTGCATTGGTGTTGGCGATCTTTGCGGAACCGATAGCGGGGCTGTTCACTTCAGGCACCGAGGACAAGGCGTTCGCGGTCACCTATCTGCGCTTCGTCGGTGCGTCCCTGTTTGGCTACGGTATTGTCGTGACGGCGAACGCCGCGATGAATGCGCGCGACAAGGCGCTGTGGTCGATGAGCCTGAGTCTCGGACGGATATTTCTACTGTATCTGCCGCTGGCTTGGCTGGGGGCGTTGACGCTGGGGTTCAGTGGCATTGTTCTGGCAGCCATCGCCGCAAATGTCATCGCGGCGTGGGGCGGGCTGGTTGCGGCTAAATCAACCGATCTGCTGCGTCTGGATACATGGCTGATAGACATGCCGCGCCGCGCCCTGCCCGCTGCCGCGCCGCGCTGAGGTTGCCGACGATCGCCGGAGTTTTTCAAAAACTCCGACACGATTTCTTTGAAAGAAATCGGCCACAAATGCAAAAGGCGGCGCATGACCGCGCCGCCTTTTGTCCGTAAACCCGCGCGTGATCAGTCGATCATCGGCAGCAGTTTGTCCAGGCTGGCCTTGGCGTCGCCGTAAAACATCCGGGTGTTCTCTTTGAAGAACAGCGGGTTTTCGATGCCGGAATAGCCTGTGCCCTGGCCACGCTTGGACACGATCACGTTCTTGGCCTTCCAGCATTCCAGAACCGGCATGCCGGCGATGGGGCTGTTGGGATCGTCCTGTGCGGCGGGGTTCACGATGTCGTTGGACCCGATCACGATGGCCACGTCGGTGGACGGGAAATCGTCGTTGATCTCGTCCATCTCCATCACGATGTCATAGGGCACCTTGGCTTCGGCCAGCAGCACGTTCATGTGGCCGGGTAAACGGCCTGCGACGGGGTGAATGGCGAAACGGACGTTCTTGCCTTGCGCGCGCAGTTTCTTGACCAGCTCGCTGACCGCCTGCTGCGCCTGTGCCACCGCCATGCCGTAGCCCGGAATGATGATGACGCTGTCGGCTTCATTCAGCAAAGCCGCCACGCCTTCCGCCTCGATTGCGATCTGTTCGCCCTCAACCGCCATCTGTTCGCCCGCAGGGCCGCCAAAACCGCCCAGAATCACGCTGACGAACGACCGGTTCATCGCCTTGCACATGATATAAGACAGAATCGCACCCGAGGAGCCGACAAGCGCGCCCACGACGATCAACAGGTCATTGCCAAGCGAGAGACCGATCGCCGCTGCGGCCCAGCCGGAATAGCTGTTCAGCATCGACACAACCACCGGCATGTCCGCGCCGCCGATACCCATGATCAGGTGATACCCGATAAAGAAGGCCAGCAGCGTCATCAGGATCAGCGTCCAGATGCCCGCGTCGTTGAAGTACATGATTCCCAGGATCAGC
>JBFGFW010000008.1:0-16752 GCA_041579395.1 Sulfitobacter sp. | reverse complement strand
CAGCCCGTGAAAGGCGTCCTTCGGATCCATGTCATGCCGACCGCAAAGAAAATGGAACCATTTCGACCCATAGGCCACATGCGCGACTTCTTCGGCATAGATCGTCTCAAGCGCCTCGACAGCCTGGGTGGCTTTGGCGCGCTTGAATATCTCGATCATGTTGGGGGTCACATCCAGCCCGCGCGCCTCTAGCACCATCGGTACGACGGCCAGTCGGCCCATGAAATCCTCGGCGGTGTCTTCGGCGGCACGCCACATCCCTGCGTGGGCGGGCAATGCACCATAATGACTGCCCAACGCTTCAAGGCAGTCGCACATCAGGTTGAAATGTTTGGATTCCTCGTCGGCGGCTTTGACCCAGTCATCATAGAACCCCATCGGCATTTTTACGTGGGTAAACCGCGCGATGATGTCCCAATGCAGGTCGACCGCGTTCAATTCAATATGCGCCACCGCATGCAGCAGGGCGATCCGGCCTTCGGGCGTTCCGGGCTTGCGGTGCGGCACCTCGCGCGGCGACAGCAGTTCGGGCAGGTCGGGGCGCGCGGGCTGCGCCGGGGGTGTCGCCGCGCCAACCACAGGGGTATCGCCTGCGGCCCGCGCGGCGCGCCATTCGGCTGCAAAACGATGCGACAGCGCGGTCTTTGCGCGGCCATCCGCCGTCCGCAGAACCGCGTCGGCCATTTCTGCCAGCGCGATCATAACGCGCGCGCCGCCTCCAGCACCTCTTCGACATGGCCGGGCACTTTGACCTTGCGCCATATCCGCGCGATTTTACCTTGTGCATCAATCAGATAGGTCGCGCGTTCGATGCCCATCGACGTCTTGCCATACATGTTTTTCTCGACCCAGACCCCATAGGCCTCGGTCACTTGGCCGTCGACATCGGCCAGCAACGGCACGCCAAGCGCGTGTTTGGCGGCAAAGCGGTCATGCTTGGCCATGGTGTCGCGCGAAATCCCGTAGACCAGTGTGTTCGCATCCGCAAACGCATCCAGATGCTCTGAAAATCCAATGGCTTCCTTGGTGCACCCCGGCGTGTCGTCGCGCGGATAGAAATATAGCACCACGGCCTTGCCACGCAGATCGGACAAGGTCACATCGCCGCCGCCAGTGACCGGCAAGGTGAAATCGGGGGCGGGCTGGGAAATCTGGGGCATGTGTCACTTTCTTATGTGTTGGAAGCGGTAGTCTGCCCTGTCATACTAGACCGGCTTGCCGGAACTTAAAGGCCCGGCGCGTCGAAACCTACAAGCTGAAAACGGACATCCATGCCAGACGCTGCGGCCCAATCCCCGGTCAGAAAAAGAATGCGGCTGTGGCAGGCAACCAAATGGTCGCTGCTGACGATCGTTTTGCTGGTCGGCACCGTGGCGGGCACTGCGATCTATATGATCCGCAACCCCATCGTCATCCCCGACTGGGTCGAAGCGAAAATCGAAGCGCGTCTGGCACAGGACCTGCCACAGGCCCGCATCGCGTTTGGCGAGATGGTGCTGATCGTCGACGAAGGCTGGCGGCCTCGCATCCGATTGCAGGATGTCACCGTCACCAACCCGGCGGGGGCGGAACTTGCGGCCTTCCGCGAGGTGCGTGCCAGCTTTTCGATCCGCGGCCTGATGGACGGCAAGGTACAGCCGCGCGACATTTCGCTGTCGGGCGTTGTGGCGACCCTGCGCCGTGATCGGGATGGGCGCGTTGCCCTCAGCGCCAGCGCCGGTCAGGCACCGGCAGAACGGCGCGCCGCCACCATGCCAGAGCTGATCGGACAGCTTGATGCCGCGCTGCTGACGCCCGCGCTCGGCCGCTTGCGCAGTGTCGATCTGCGCGCTTTGACACTCAGCTATACCGATCTGCGGTCCGAGCGGGCCTGGACGGCCGATGGCGGGCGGCTGCGGTTGAACCGCGACGGCGACGTGCTGCGCATCTCGGCCGATCTGGCGGTGCTGGGGGGCGGGGCCAACGTCGCCACGCTGGCGGCGAATTACACCAGCACGCTAGGGGATACCGCGTCGCACTTCGGGGTCACCTTCGACGATCTGTCGGCCGAGGACATCGCCGTGCAAAGCCCCGCTTTTGCCTGGCTGAAAGTGTTGCGCGCGCCGATTTCCGGATCGGTGCGCAGCAGCTTGGACGAGGATGGTTCCTTTGAACCGCTGAACGCGATGCTTCAAATCGGCGCAGGGGCGGTGCAACCCAACCCTAATGCCGCGCCGATCCCATTTGACGGGTTGCGCAGCTATTTCAGCTATTTCCCCGATCAGCGGCTGCTGCGGTTCGACGAGCTTTCGATCCAAAGCCAATGGGTGTCGGGCCGGGTCGAGGGCGAGGCGACGCTGGGGCTGAACGACTCCGGCAAGCTTGGCGATCTTGTGGCGCAGATGCGGATCCGCGATCTGGTGGCCAACCCGGATCAGGTTTATGCCGAACCCGTGTCCATTGACGGGGCCGATGTCGATCTGCAAATCCGGTTCAATCCGTTCCACCTGACACTGGGCCGGCTTGATATCACCGATGCGGAAACAACGGTGAATGTGTCCGGCACCGCGACGGCTGGCACTGACGGCTGGCAGGTCGCGGTCGACGCCGGCGTGAACGCGATGACCCGCGCAAGGCTGTTGGCGCTTTGGCCAGAAAAGGCCAAGATCAAGACCCGCAAGTGGGTGGCCGAAAATGTGTATCAAGGCGATCTGAGCAATATCGACGTGGCCTTCCGCCTGGTACCCGGCAAGGCCCCGCAGACTTATCTGTCGTTCGATTTCTCCGATGCCGAAGTCCGGTTTTTGCGCACGATGCCGAATGTGCAACAGGGGCGCGGCCATGCCAGCCTGCTGGAAAACCGGCTTGTGGTCAGCGTCGACGAAGGCCAGATCACCCCACCCGACAGCGGTCCGCTCTTAATCATTGGATCGGCGTTCATCATGCCCGATGTGACCGTCAAGGATGGCCCCCCCGGCATCGTCAGGCTAAACACCACGTCGCCGGTCACGTCGGTCCTGTCGCTGCTAAACCGCCCGCCGCTCAACGTGATGGACAAGGTGAACCTGCCTGTCGATCTGGCGCAGGGCACGGCTAATCTGGCGGGCACACTGTCGTTCCCGATGAAAAAGGGCTCGGACCCGAAGCTGACGATCTTTGACTTTACCGGCGATCTGATAGCGCTACGCAGCGAGGTCTTGGTCAAGGGGCGCAGCTTGCGGTCCGACAAGATGTCGGTGGTCGCGTCAAACAGCAGCATCACCATCAAGGGGCAGGGCACGCTGGACGGCGTGGCCTTTGACGGCGGCTGGTCGCAACCGGTGGGCGTGCCCGGTGCCACCAGCACGGTACGGGCGGACATCGCGCTGTCGCAAAACACGCTGGACACGTTCAAGATCGCTTTGCCGCCGGGCACCCTGTCGGGTCAGGGACGCGCATGGTTCGCGCTGGATCTGACAAAAGGCACGGTGCCCAAGTTCTCCATCACCTCTGATCTCAAAGGGGTGCGGCTGGCCGTGCCGCAGGTCAGTTGGGTCAAACCTGCCGCCTCAACGGGCAAGCTGACAGTCTCGGGCCGGTTGGGGACGGTGCCGCAGGTCGACCTACTTGAAATCGCGGGCGCTGGCCTGACCGCCAAGGGATCAGTCGCACTGGCCCCCGGCGGCAGCCTTGAACGGGTGCGCTTTGATCGGCTGACGGTCGGCGACTGGCTGAACATGCCGGTCGATCTGGTGGGGCAGGGTCCGGGCCGACCGGCGCAGGTTGTGGTGCGCGGCGGGTCGATCGATATGCGCCGTGCCGCGTTTGGCAATAGCAAGCCGAGCGGGATCAAGGGGCCGCCGTTGCTGCTGAACCTCGATCGGCTGGAGATCACCGACAAGATCGCGCTGACCGGCATGAAAGGCACTTTCGATCTGGCACAGGGGTTGGATGGGCGGTTCACCGCCACTTTGAACGGTGGCACGGCAGTGTCGGGCCGCGTGGTGCCCCAAAACGGGCGCAGCGCCATCCAGCTAAGTGCAGCAGACGCGGGCGGTGTATTGCGGTCGGCCAACATGATCAAACAGGTGTCAGGCGGGGCGCTGTCGCTGACCCTGCTGCCAGTCGGATCCGGCGGGGCGTTTGACGGGCGCGCCATCATCACCGACGTCCGCATCAAGGACGCGCCCGCGATTGCGGCGCTGGTCAACGCGGTATCGGTGGTCGGGCTGATCAACGAACTGAACGGCGACGGCATCTATTTTGACGCGGTAGAGGCGGATTTTCGCATGACCCCGAACCGCGTCACCCTGACCAAGGCCAGTGCCACGGGCGCATCCTTGGGCATTTCGATGGACGGGGTGTTTGCCACCGACACCGGGCGACTGGCGCTGCAGGGGGTGATTTCGCCGGTCTACATGCTGAACGGCATCGCCAGCTTTATGACCCGCAAGGGCGAGGGGCTGGTGGGCTTCAACTACTCCCTTGGCGGCACCGCGCAAGAGCCAAGCGTGTCGGTCAACCCGCTGTCGGCACTTGCACCGGGGTTCCTGCGCGACATCTTTCGCGCGCCGCCGCCCAAACTGCCCACTGTCGACGGGGTGACCCAGTCGACGTTGCCCGACACCGTAGCGCCCCCCCAAAAACCGGTTGTCCAACCCTATTCCGGGCGCTAAGCGGCGGGCATGAAACTAAGTGATTTTGATTTTGATCTGCCCGAAGCGCTGATTGCGACGCGTCCTGCCGTGCCCCGCTCGTCGGCGCGGATGCTGGTCGCGCATGGGCCGGTGCTGCATGACCAGCACGTGACCGATCTGCCGCAGTGGCTGCGCCCCGGCGACCGGCTGGTGCTGAACGACACCCGCGTGATCCCCGCGCGGCTAAGCGGTGTGCGCCATCGCGACAGCGCCCAAGGGGCGGTACAGGCCCGGATAGAGGCGACCTTGCTTGGCGCGCGCAGCGATGGCACATGGGCGGCGCTGGTCAAGCCGCTGAAAAAGCTCAAGATCGGCGAAGTGGTGATCTTTGGCGATGATCTGCGCGCCACCTTGGAAGGCGTCGAAGACGGACAGGGGCATCTGCGGTTCAATTGCAGCGGCGATGATTTCGACGCGGCACTGAACGCCGCCGGTGCCATGCCGCTGCCGCCCTACATCGCGGCCAAGCGTCCGGCAGACGCGCAGGACCTTACCGATTACCAGACCGTGTTTGCGCGCAACGCCGGGGCCGTGGCTGCCCCCACCGCATCGCTGCATTTCGACGAACCGCTGCTGGCCCGGATTGCGGCACTTGGCGTGACCTTTACCCACGTGACCTTGCACGTCGGCGCAGGGACGTTCCTGCCGGTCAAGGTCGATGACATTTCCAGGCACAAGATGCACAGCGAATGGGGACAGGTCAGCGCCACCGCCGCCGCCGAGATTGCCGCCACCAAAGCGGCGGGCGGGCGGATTATACCCGTCGGCACCACCGCGCTGCGCCTGATCGAGACCGCCGCCCGCGATGGCACGATCAAACCCTGGCAAGGCGATACCGATATTTTCATCACCCCCGGATTTCGTTTCCATGTGACCGATGCGCTGATGACAAATTTCCACTTGCCCAAGTCCACGCTGATGATGCTGGTCGCCGCCTTGATGGGCCAGGACGGGATAAAGACCCTTTACGCCCATGCAATTGAATCGAATTACCGGTTCTTTTCCTATGGCGACGCATCGTTGCTTTTTCCGCAGGCGCAAAAACCCGCCTGAGCGTCGTTCTGGGGCGTGACATACCCCGCGAACAGGATCAGGGAGGGGCAGAGAAGTTCAAAGGATTCGGGCGATGTTACAGGTGATCTCAAGCGCATGGGCGCTGCTGCTGGGTATGTGTTTGCTGATGGTTGGCAATGGCATGCAAGGTACGCTACTGGGCATCCGTGGCGGTATCGAGGATTTTTCCACCCTGCAGATGTCCATCGTGATGTCAGCCTATTTTCTGGGCTTTCTGGGCGGGTCGCGCATGGCACCGGGGATGATCCGCCGGGTTGGCCACGTTCGGGTGTTTGCGGCCCTCGCCTCGATGATTTCGGCGGTGATGATCCTGTATCCGACGTTTCCCAACGTGGTTGTGTGGTCGCTTGGCCGGGTGCTGATCGGGTTTTGCTTTTCCGCCGTGTATGTGACTGCAGAAAGCTGGTTGAACAACGCGGCCACCAATGAAAACCGGGGGCAGGCGCTGTCCCTCTATATGATCGTGCAGACCTTTGGCATTGTGATGGCACAGGCGCTGCTGTTGACGGCAGACCCATCGGGCTTTGTGCTGTTCGTGATCCCGTCGGTGCTGGTCAGCCTGGCAGTCACGCCGATCCTGCTGTCGATCAGTCCGACACCCGCCTTTGGCACCACCAAACCGATGAGCCTGCGTGCGCTCGCCGCCTTCTCGCCCCTGGGATGTGTGGGGATGTTCTTGTTGGGCGGTGTGTTTTCAGCGCAGTTCGGCATGGCGTCGGTCTACGGCGCTGAAGCGGGGCTGACCGTCGCGCAAATCTCGATCTTCGTGGCGACGTTCTTTATCGGATCGGTACTGTTGCAGTATCCGATCGGCTGGATTTCCGACCGGATGGACCGCCGTCTGTTGATCGTCATCACATCCGTCATCGGGTGTGGCGGGTCGATCTTGGGGATGATCATGGGGCACATGTTCCCGATGCTGCTGGTGTCGGCGTTCATCGTCGGGGGCATGTCAAACCCGCTGTATTCGCTGCTGATTGCGCACACAAACGATTTTTTGCAGCACGAAGACATGGCCGCCGCCTCTGGTGGGATGCTGTTCATCAATGGGTTGGGGGCGATCCTTGGCCCGATCATCACCGGTTGGATGATGGGCACCGCCTTGGGACCGGGCGGATTTTATCTGTTCACGGCGGTTTTGTTCGCCGTATTGGCGGTGTACGCATCCTACCGTGCGACCGTGCGCCCCGCCGTGCCCAGCGATGAGACTGGCAATTTCATCCCGATCCTTCCATCGGCGACAAACATCGCGGTTGGACTTGCGCAGGAATATGCCATCGAAAACGACCATATCGCGGAAACCGCTGCGTGAATGTCGGATTTGTGACCGTTTGTCGTAATTTTTGTTTGTTAAAATGATCCCAATCGGCGTTACCATAAAAAAGTGACCAGAAGTTTGACAGGGAGCCGGCTATGAAAGGCCCAGAAGACATTTTGAAGTTCTGGTTGGACGAGGTTGGACCCTCCGGCTGGTATGCGGTGGACGATGCATTGGATCAGTCCATTCGGGACCAATTCCTTGAAACCTGGCAGGCCGCTTGCGATGGCAAATTCTCACTTTGGCTGACCTATCCGTCAGGTGCGCTGGCCTACATCATCCTGACCGATCAATTCCCGCGCAACATGTTCCGTGGCGATGGGGCCGCGTTCTCGTCAGACCGCCTGGCCTTGGCGGCGGCGAAATCGTCGATCCACAAAGGCTGGGACAAAAAGATTGACCCGCCCGCGCGCCAGTTCTTTTACCTGCCCTTGATGCATTCCGAAAACCTGATCGATCAGGACCGCTGCGTGCGCCTGATGTGCGACCGGATGCCGAAAACCGACAGCAACCTGCTGCATGCGCGCGCACACCGTCAGGTGATCCGCGACTTTGGCCGCTTTCCCTATCGCAACGAGGCGCTGAAACGGGTGCCAACGGCGCTCGAGAAATCTTATGTTGAAAACGGCGGCTACGGCCTGACATTGCGCGCCCTGCAAGAAAATACCGAAGCGGCCTGATCATTTTCCCCGGCATTACAAAGCGATCTCGCGGTTGCTGACCTGTCAGATATAGTTTACCGCTAAACTATATTTGCATTTCTCACCCTGCGAGGTTCGATTATGGCTGCCAAATCCTTTGACCTTATTGTGATCGGTGCCGGGCCGGGCGGCTATGTCGCAGCGATCCGTGGGGCGCAACTGGGTCTGTCGGTGGCCATCATTGAACGCGAGCACCTGGGGGGTATCTGCCTGAACTGGGGCTGTATCCCGACAAAGGCGTTGCTTCGGTCGTCCGAGGTGTTTCACCTGATGCACCGCGCCAAGGAATTCGGCCTCAAGGCCGACAACATCGGGTATGATCTGGACGCAGTGGTCAAGCGGTCGCGCAAGGTTGCCGGGCAACTGTCGGGCGGCATCGGGCATCTGATGAAGAAAAACAAGGTGACCGTCGTGATGGGGGCCGCCAAACTGACCGGCAAAGGCAAGGTCAGCGTCAAGACCGACAAGGGCACCGAGGAACTGACGGCCAAGAACATCGTGCTGGCCACCGGCGCGCGGGCCCGCAATTTGCCAGGTCTGGAGGCGGACGGCAAACGCGTCTGGATGTACAAGGATGCGCTGCAACCGCCCCACATGCCGAAAAAGTTGCTGGTCATCGGATCGGGTGCCATCGGCATCGAATTTGCCAGCTTCTACAACACGTTGGGTGCAGACACGACTGTGGTCGAAGTGATGGACCGGATCTTGCCCGTCGAGGATGAAGAGATCAGCAAATTCGCGAAAAAGCAGTTTGAAAAGCAAGGCATGAAGATCATGCAAAAGGCGATCGTCAAACAGCTGGACCGCGCCGCCGACAAAGTGACCGCGCATATCGAAGTGGGCGGCAAGGTCGAAAAGCACGATTTTGATACCGTGATTTCCGCCGTGGGCATCGTCGGCAACGTCGAAGATCTGGGTCTGGAAGACATGGGCGTCAAGATTGACCGCACCCATGTGGTGACCGATGAATACTGCCGCACCGGCGTTGACGGGATTTACGCGATCGGTGACATCGCGGGGGCCCCGTGGCTGGCGCATAAGGCATCCCACGAGGGGGTCATGGTCGCTGAACTGATTGCCGGGGGGCATCCGCACCCGGTCAAACCTGAATCAATTGCAGGCTGCACTTATTGCCATCCACAGGTCGCGTCCGTCGGCTATACCGAAGCCAAGGCCAAGGAACTGGGGTTTGACGTCAAGGTTGGCCGCTTCCCCTTCATTGGCAATGGCAAGGCCATCGCCTTGGGTGAATCCGAAGGCATGATCAAAACGGTCTTTGACGCGAAAACCGGCGAATTGCTGGGTGCACACATGATCGGCGCAGAAGTCACCGAACTGATCCAGGGCTACGTTGTGGGCCGTCAGTTGGAAACCACCGAAGAAGACCTGATGAACACCGTCTTCCCGCATCCAACCCTGTCCGAAATGATGCACGAAGCCGTTCTGGATGCCTATGGTCGCGTCATTCACATGTAAGGCCGCCCTAGCCATTCCGTTTCGGACGGGATGGCGCGCTGCTGCCATAGGTTGCTTATGACCAGTCTGAACCGCGTTGTCATGGGGCCTGCCAGCCGTCGCATGATCCAGAACCTGATCCCCCAGCAGCTCGACGTTGCCGAAATCTCGGGCAAGTGGGGCGAGATGTTCGATTTCAAAAACTATGAACAATTTCGCTATCCGGAATATGACATCTGCGCCGGTCCGATCATGGATCAGCAGATGGATCGGCCGCGCAAGTTCGACCTGATCCTGGCCAATCAGGTCTGGGAGCATCTGGACCGCCCCTATGCCGCCACCAAAAACGTGCGCCGGATGTTGAAGAAAGGCGGGCATTTCTGGGTCGCCGTGCCGTTTTTCATACCATTCCACGCGGCCCCAATGGACAATTCACGCTGGTCCGCGCGGGGGCTGACGAACCTGCTGATCGAATGCGGATTTGACGAAGATCACATTCAGGCCAGCCAATGGGGCAATCGCCATGTCGCCTTGCGCAACCTGGAAGAAATCTGGCCGCCCGAATACAATCAGGCGACCGATAACGTGACCAATGATCCGGCGATGCCGGTCTGCGCATGGGCTCTGGCGCAAAAAACCTGACGGTCGACAACCTGCGTAGAATTGACGCGCCAGCTGAAATTCGCGTGGCGTTCCCGTTGTGTTCTCACTTTAGCGTTGGAGAATCCGTAAACCACGCCTATGTACAGGGTCTTAACGGGGGTGCTGCCATGGCTGAGCTGAAGAACATCGAGGTGCGCGGCGCGCGCGAGCATAATCTCAAGAACATCGATGTGGATATTCCGCGCGACAAACTTGTTGTAATCACGGGGCTTTCCGGCTCTGGCAAGTCGTCGCTGGCGTTCGACACCATTTATGCCGAAGGCCAGCGCCGCTACGTCGAATCGCTTAGCGCCTACGCCCGTCAGTTCCTTGACATGATGCAAAAGCCCGACGTCGATCACATCAGCGGCCTGTCACCCGCCATTTCCATTGAACAGAAGACCACGTCGAAAAACCCTCGTTCGACCGTCGGCACCGTAACCGAGATTTACGATTACATGCGCCTGCTGTTCGCCCGCGTCGGCACCCCCTATTCCCCGGCAACCGGCAAGCCCATCGAGGCGCAGCAGGTACAGGACATGGTCGACCGCATCATGACGATGGAGGAGGGGACCCGCGCCTATTTGCTGGCCCCGATCATTCGCGACCGCAAGGGTGAGTACCGCAAGGAATTCCTTGAGCTGCGCAAGCAGGGCTTTCAGCGGGTCAAGGTAAATGGCGACTTTTACGAGCTGGATGAACCACCCACGCTGGACAAGAAGTTCCGCCACGACATCGATGTGGTGGTCGACCGGATCGTTGTCCGTGAGGGGCTGGAGACACGGTTGGCCGACAGCCTGCGTACCGCCCTTGATCTGGCCGACGGGATTGCGATTCTTGAAACCGCCGCTGCCGAGGGCGACCCCGAGCGCCACACCTTCAGCGAGAAATTTGCCTGCCCCGTCAGCGGCTTCACCATCCCCGAGATCGAGCCGCGGCTGTTTTCCTTCAACGCGCCGTTCGGTGCCTGCCCATCCTGCGATGGATTGGGCAAAGAGCTTTTCTTTGATGAACGTCTTGTCGTGCCGGATCAGAACCTCAAGATCTATGACGGCGCGTTGGCCCCCTGGCGCAAGGGCAAGTCGCCCTATTTTTTGCAGACCATCGAAGCCATTGCCAAGCATTACGATTTCAACAAAAGCACCAAGTGGAAAGACCTGCCGGAAAACGTGCAGCAGGTATTCTTGTACGGCTCTGGCAAAGAAGAGATCAAGTTTCGCTACGACGAGGGCGGCCGCGTCTACGAAGTGTCCCGCGTTTTCGAAGGGGTGATCCCCAACATGGAGCGCCGCTATCGCGAGACAGACAGCAACTGGATCCGCGAAGAATTTGAACGCTACCAGAACAACCGCCCCTGTGGTACCTGCGAGGGCTACCGCCTGCGCCCCGAGGCGTTGGCCGTCAAGATCGGCGGGTTGCATGCGGGGCAGGTGGTTCAGATGTCCATCCGCGAGGCATTCGACTGGTGCACCGCCGTTCCCGAACAACTGACCGTCCAGAAAAACGAAATCGCCCGCGCCATTCTCAAGGAAATCCGCGAGCGGCTTGGGTTCCTGAATAAGGTTGGATTAGAGTATCTTACGCTTGCACGTTCAAGTGGCACATTAAGCGGTGGCGAAAGCCAGCGCATCCGGCTTGCCTCGCAGATCGGATCGGGCCTTACCGGGGTCTTGTACGTCCTCGACGAACCGTCCATCGGCCTGCACCAGCGCGACAACGACCGCTTGCTGCTGACGCTCAAGAATTTGCGCGATCAGGGCAACACCGTGATCGTCGTCGAACACGACGAAGAAGCGATCCGCGAGGCGGATTATGTCTTTGATATCGGTCCGGGGGCGGGCGTGCATGGCGGGCAGGTGGTCAGCCATGGCACACCCGAACACGTGGCCAATGACCCCAATTCGCTGACTGGGCAATACCTGACCGGCAAGCGCGAGATTGCCGTGCCTGCGGCGCGCCGCAAAGGCAACAAAAAGAAGGTCAGGGTCGTCAAGGCATCGGGCAACAACCTGCAAGACATCACCGTCGATTTCCCCTTGGGGCAGTTCGTCTGCGTCACGGGGGTGTCGGGCGGCGGCAAGTCCACGCTGACCATCGAAACCCTGTTCAAGACCGCGTCGATGAACCTGAACGGCGCGCGCCAGACACCCGCCCCTTGCGAAACGATCAAGGGGCTTGAGCATCTGGACAAGGTCATCGACATCGACCAGCGTGCCATCGGGCGCACGCCGCGGTCGAACCCCGCAACCTACACCGGGGCGTTTACGCCGATCCGCGACTGGTTTGCCGGTCTGCCCGAAGCCAAGGCACGCGGCTACAAGCCGGGTCGCTTCAGCTTCAACGTCAAGGGCGGGCGTTGCGAGGCGTGCCAGGGTGACGGCGTCATCAAGATCGAAATGCACTTTTTGCCCGACGTCTATGTGCAATGTGAAACCTGCAAGGGCAAACGCTACAACCGCGAAACGCTTGAGGTCAGGTTCAAGGGCAAGTCGATTGCCGACGTGCTGGATATGACAGTCGAAGATGCGCAGACCTTCTTCCAGGCGGTCCCGTCGATCCGCGAGAAGATGGATGCGCTGATGCGCGTCGGTCTGGGCTATATCAAAGTGGGCCAGCAGGCGACAACCCTGTCGGGCGGCGAGGCGCAACGCGTAAAGCTGTCAAAGGAACTTAGCAAGCGGTCCACAGGCCGCACGCTCTATATTCTGGATGAACCGACAACGGGCCTGCATTTCGAAGATGTGCGCAAGCTTTTAGAAGTGCTGCATGAATTGGTCGATCAAGGCAACTCCGTGGTGGTGATCGAACACAACCTAGATGTCGTGAAAACGGCGGATCACATCATCGACATCGGCCCTGAAGGCGGCGATGGCGGCGGGCGTGTGGTGGCATCGGGAACGCCGGAACAGGTGGCCGAGGTGGCCGAAAGCTACACCGGAAAATACCTCAAGCCGATGCTGGCAAAACTGCAGAAGGTTGCTGCTGAATAACAAAAGGGGCCCTGTCCGGGGCCCCTTTTCGCGGTTTTAGGTCGGACGGTTACAGAACGGCGCGGGCAATCCGGATCAACTGCAGCGTATCGAACGCCTCGTCCTCCAAAACGATCACCTCGCCATTCAGGACCGAGTAGTTGTACCCCGGATCCAAGGGCGGCAGCCGATAGGTCTGCATCAACTCGGCTTGTGTCAATGCAGCGGTTGGTGCAATCAGCACACCGTCACCAAGCGCAGGCACGCGGGCCATGTCATTGATCCGCGAAAGGGCTGAATAGTTGCGGTCTTCCAGCACCACAGGCATCCCATCGATCAAGGCATATCGCTGTCCTCTTGGGGCCGCACGCAACCCGTACAACTGCGCGATCTGATCCGAGCTTAGCAGTAGACCGCTGTCGTCGATGAAATCGGTGTCGCTCAATTCGATGTCTTTGGCGCGCAGATACCCATCGCGGCGGTCATCATAGATGCGCTCAAGCCTGTCATCGTCATAAGACACCCATTCGTCATAGGTCACACCGTCTTTGGCCAGACCGGGCGGCACGCAGGGCGGATCTTTCTTTGCCAGACCGGGGGGGCAGTTGCGATAGGTCAGCAGACGGTCGTCCTCGATGTCGTTGAAGATCACTTCACGGCCCAAGAGCGCCAGCGGAACCGCCGTGGCCAGCGTCCGCATGTCGCGCCGCTGCGGGGCAGGGATCGCCAACACACGTTCAGACAGAATCGTGCGCTCTTCAGCGGAACGGCGGGTGTTCTTGTGGCGCTTATCGCCCTTGTGGGCGGCTTTCGCTACGTTTTTCGCCTTCTTTTCAGCCTTCTTTTCAGCCTTTTTATGCTTCTTATGGCCCTTATCCTTCTTGCCACCGTTCCCCTTGTCGTCCTTGACACGGATCACATCGTGATCGCCGCCAAGCACCACGCCAGAGGCATCAAGCGCCAAGCCAGACGTTGACGGAACAGAAATCGTTGCCAGTGCAGGGGCCATCACCGCAAACGAAAGTGCTGCGGCTAGAAAAATCGGTCTCGGTCTCATTTTGTCTCTCCGATAAAATAGGACGCGCCAAGTGCGCGCAATGCGAGGGACATGTCGGGAAGCATCGCGGCCGAAGGCCTTTGTCAGAACGCTTCATGTCTTGGGAATAGAACGCCGTCACAACCGGGCAAGTTCCCTGCCGTCCAAAATTGGGCTAAACCCCGATGGAACTGACGCCATTTCCCTTCATTTTGCCAGGAAAACTCCACGGGGGTATGGGGGTGTGAAACCCCCATGACCGTTTCCCAATCACCCACGCGTGCGTTTTTCGAACCTTGGCAGCATCGCGGAAAAATCACGGCCCTTGCCGTCTTCCTTCTCCACAAACTCTGCATAGAGCGCGCGGGCCAGCGCGCCCATCGGGGTGTCTGCGTTGGCCATCTCAGCGGCCTGTTGCGACAGGCCCAGATCTTTCAGCATCAGTTCGGCGGCAAATCCGGGTTTATAATCGTTGTCCGCTGGCGATGCCGGCCCCACACCTGGGGCAGGGCAATACGCATTCATCGACCAGCTATAGCCGGACGACGTGCTGACCACGTCAAACATCTTCTGGCGGTCCAGCCCCAGCTTGTCGGCCAGCGCAAACGCCTCGCAGGTGGCAATCATGGTGACGCCCAAGATCATGTTGTTGCAGATTTTGGCCGCCTGACCGGCACCGGCAGCGCCGCAATGCACCGCCTTCTGGCCCATGATATCAAACAGCGGCTTGGCCTTGGCAAAGGCCGCATCGGACCCGCCCGCCATGAAGGTCAGCGTGCCGCCCGCAGCCCCACCAATACCCCCGGAAACAGGTGCGTCAACGGCCAAAATCCCGGCGTCTTCAGCGGCTTCCGAGGTGTTCTTGGCGCTTTCCACATCAACCGTCGAACAGTCGATGAACAGCGCACCCTTCGCCATGTGGGGGATGGCCTGCGCGGCCACCTGCCGCAGGATCGACCCGTTCGGCAGCATCGTGATGACCGCGTCCATACCCTCAACCGCTGCTTCCAGAGTGGCGGCAGGCCGCACGCCTTCCGCCGTGGTGCCCGCCACGTCAAATCCGGTGACGTCATGCCCGGCCTTGGCCAGATTGGTAGCCATCGGGGCACCCATGTTGCCCAGTCCGATAAATCCGATTTTCAGGCTGCTCATGTTGTTTTCTCCAGGTTCAGGGCGTCTTTGCCCAGGGGTTGCAGCATCCGGGCTGTGGCTGCCGTGGGCACGACCATATCGGCGAACTGCCATCGGGGGGCGCGATCCTTGTCGATGATCGCGGCGCGAATGCCTTCCAGAAAGTCGCCGTGTTCCATGGCGCGAAAGGTAAAGCGGTATTCGTGGTCCAACGCTTTTTCGATGGTCAGGGACGGGCCACGCAGGCGGTGGATCACCTCGATGGTGCAGGCCATCGAAAGCGGGCTCATCCGTGCCATCTTTTTTTCGATCTCGACGGCGAAATCGGACCCATCGACGCGCAGGTTGTTCAGGATATCCGCCAGCGCCTCGCCGTCGAACAGCCGGTCGATCTGGGCCTGCTGGTCTTGCAACGACGAGGCTGGCGGGGCGATACGGGCGGCCTCAATGGCGGCGACGTCGCCGCTTTGCTCGATCTGGGAAATCACATCGGGCCAGGCATCCTGCGGAATATAGGTGTCAGCGAACCCTGCAAAGATGGCATCTTCGCCGGACATGCGCGTGCCGGTCGTGCCCAGGTATTCGCCAATCCTGCCGGGGGCCAGCGCCAGCATCAGCGTGCCGCCCACATCCGGGATCAGGCCGATACCACATTCTGGCATCGCGATCTGGCTGGTTTCGCCCACAATGCGGTGCGACCCATGGCAGCCCAGACCGACGCCGCCGCCCATCGTGAACCCCTGCATGAAGGACACGACCGGTTTGGGATAGGCAAAGATCTTGGCGTTCAGCCGGTATTCATCGGCCCAGAATTTTCGGCCATAGTCAAAATTGCCTTGGGTGCCCGTGGCATAAAGCTCGGCAATGTCGCCGCCCGAACAAAACGCGCGGGGGCCTTCCGCGTCCAGCACCACCAGTTCGACCGCGTCATTGTCGCGCCAGTCATCGAACGCCCGCTCAATCGCCAGACACATCTCGTAGGTCATCGCGTTCAGGGCTTGCGGGCGTTGCAGGGTGATGCGACCGGCGCGGCCAGTGATCCGGATCGAAATGTCAGTCATCTGTTCTTCAACATATCGCGTGAGACGATGACGCGCATGATCTCGTTAGTGCCTTCAAGGATTTGATGCACCCGCAAGTCGCGGACCAGTTTTTCGATGCCATAATCGGCCAGATAACCATAGCCGCCATGCAGTTGCAGACATTGGTCAACGACCTTGCTGCCGGTTTCGGTCACGAACTTTTTGGCCATGGCGCAGAACTTGGTCGCATCGGGCGCGCCGCTGTCCAGTTTCCATGCCGCCTGCCGCAAGAAGACGCGGGCGGCCTGCATCTCGATCTCCATGTCGGCAAGGCGGAATTGCAGGCCCTGAAACTGGTCGATCGGTTTGCCGAATGCCTTGCGGTCGCCCATATAGCCCAGCGTCGCGTTCAGCGCGGTCTGTGCCGCACCCAGCGAACAGGCGGCAATGTTCAGACGCCCGCCATCCAGCCCCATCATCGCGTACTTAAAGCCCTTGCCTTCTTCGCCCACAAGGTTTCCGGCGGGAATTCTGCAATCGTCGAACTGTACCTGCGTGGTGGGTTGGCTGCGCCAGCCCATCTTGTCTTCCAGCCCGCCAAAGGACAGTCCCGCGACGCCGTTTTCGACATAGACGGTCGACACGCCTGCCGCCCCGTCATCCGACGTGCGCACCATCGCCACATAGGCGTCGGAATAGCCGCCGCCCGATATGAAGGCCTTGGTCCCGTTCAGGGTATAGCCTTCGTT
>JBFGFW010000007.1:0-17416 GCA_041579395.1 Sulfitobacter sp. | reverse complement strand
TGACAGCATATTTGCCATGCTGTCACGGGCCGGCAAGAGCTTGGGCGCAAAGAGCGCCATGTAGATCAGACCCCAGACGCAGACCACCAGGCCGATGGGCAGGATTTCAAAGATGCCGAACGGCTCGAGCCCCTGGGTGCGTGCGACACCATCCACCAGCAGGTTGGTCGACGTGCCGATCAGTGTCAGCGAGCCGCCCATGATCGCCGCATAGCTGAGCGGGATCAGCAACTTCGACGCCTTGGTCCCCAGTGTCTGGCTTAGTTGAACCACCACCGGGATCATCACCACGACCACCGGGGTGTTGTTCATGATCGCCGAGGCCGCCATGACCGACAAGATTACCCCCACCACGGCGGTTTTGGGATGGGTCTTGGCATAGCGTTCGGCCATCCGGGTCAACACGTCGAGCGCGCCGGTGCGCACCAGCGCGCCCATCACGATGAACATCGCCGCGATTGTCCAAGGGGCCGAATTCTGCAGCACGGCCTGTGCGTCGTCATAGGGCAGAATACCCAAAGCCAGCATGATCGCAGCACCCGACAGCGCCACGACCTCGGTGGGCAGGGATTCGCGCACGAACATGATCAGCATGATCACCACAACAGCCAGCGACAGGATCGCAGACGTGCTTTGCGACAGGTTGAGAATTTCCATTCCGGGTATATCCAGCCTTCGCGGGTACAGGTCAGACGTCAGTGTTGCCGATTGCAGCAGCTTGGGCAAGCGCCGCTTTCGGCCGCGGTTGCACCAGATAGAGCCCGACAAACATCATGGCGAGGGCGGCCCACAAGGTGGGTGCATAGCTTTCGGATAAGATGGCTTTCGCCCAGATCAGGCCAAACCCGGTCACAAGATAGCTGACCTGTACAGCAAACACCGCGCCAGCCCGGCCGACCAGCCACATATAGCCGGAATAGACCAGAACATGCACGACGGACGACGCGATCAGCGCCAGTTGCGGCGCGTCCAGCGGCGGTGTCGGGTCGATGAACTGGCCGCTGGCAAGGGCAACTGGCGCAACCAACAGCGCCCCGACAAGCGACGCGCCTTGCAACACCTGAAACGCATCCAGCCCCAGCGTACCCCATTTGGCGACCACGTTCCCCTCGACCGCATAGCAAAACCCCGCCAGCAGCGCGACGGCGACCCAAAACAGGGGGAGCTTCATCGACAGATCCGTGCCGGGTGCCACCAGCAAGATGACCCCCGCCAGCCCACAGGCCAACCCGCCCAGGCGGCGATAGCTGAAGTGGTCCAGTCCAAAGGCCAGCGCAATCGGAAACGCGAACATCGGCACAATGCTGAGCAGCAGTGACAATACCCCCGCAGGCAGCCAGACAGCCGCCTGATAGGATGCGGTGTTGGGCAGCACCGTGCCGATCAGCGCCAGGATCAGATACAGCCGCAGATGGCGCGGTGCCAGCGACAAGGCCTTGCCGCGCAGCGCGTTGATCACTGTCATCAAGGCCCCGCCGATCGCCATCTGCCAGAACACCAGACCGAAATGCTGGTATCCGGTGCTGACCGCGATCTTGGTCATCGGCAGGGTAAAGCCCCAACCCGCCCCCAGCACCGCTAGAAACCCGGTGTAAAAGGCGACTTGCGCCCGTGTCATGGGGCGCTTTGCTGCAATCTGCCGCCGTGGCGGACCGGAACAATTCGCGTCGCCTTGCCGGTCCGGTCATCGGTTTCGACATAGACGCCTGACAGGGTCGCTTCTTCGTTGGCGGGGGTGAAGCGTTCTTTGGGCATACCGGTGATAAAGCGGCGCAGGGGTTCGGTTTTCTCCATCCCGATGACAGACAGATAGTCGCCCGTCATGCCCGCATCGGTCAGATACCCGGTGCCACCGGGCAGGATCATCGCATCCGAGGTGGGCACGTGTGTGTGCGTGCCGACCACAAGGCTGGCACGGCCATCGCACCAATGACCCATGGCCATTTTCTCCGACGTCGCCTCGCAATGAATGTCGACGATCACGGCGGACGCCATGCCGCCCAAGGGGTGCGATTTCAGCACCGGCTCCAGCGCCGAAAACGGATCATCAAAGGGCCGTTTCATGAACACCTGCCCCAAAGCCTGCGCCACCAGCACCTTGCGTCCGTTTTGGGCGGTGAACAGCCGCGCACCCTTGCCGGGGGCGGATTTCGAGAAGTTCAGCGGCCGGATGACGCGCGGCTCCTGTTCGATGAAGCTGAGCATGTCTTTCTGGTCGAACGCGTGATCGCCCAGGGTCAGGCAATCGGCCCCCGCCTCAAGCAAGGTCTTGGCGTGGGTGCCCGAAAGCCCCATCCCCGACGTGGCGTTTTCACCATTCACAACCACGAAATCCAACTTCCATTCCATCCGCAAGCGCGGAAGGTTTTCGCTGATCGCGCGGCGGCCGGCACGGCCCATGACATCGCCAAGAAAGAGTATTTTCATCCGATCAGCCCTAGGCCGCGCAGAGGCCAAGAGCAAGAGGCACCGCTGCGGTATTTTGGCCCGTCACCGCGTTGCGTCGCGGACGCCCAGATCACCGCTGCCAGAAGAACCAGGCTCAAGAACATGGTCCTAGCCGTCTATGTCAATCACGCCTGTCTCGGTCACGATCAGGTCAAGGCTCTGGTCCGTGGATTCGGTCGGCAGCGCGTCTACTTCCTGCCCGGCAAAGGCAAAACCGATGGCAAGCGTCGCACGCTTGGTCCGCAGTTGTTCAAGGGTTCGGTCATAGAACCCGCCGCCATAGCCCAACCGGTCACCAGAGCGGGTGAAGGCCAGCAACGGCACGATCAGAATTTCGGGATCAAAGAAATCATCGATGGCCGGTATTTTTGCGCCAAACGGGCCGTCGATCAGTGGCGTCTGGGGCGTCCAGCGCGAGAACCGCAGTGGCTGACCCGCGCCAAGGATCACCGGCACGCCAACGGGGCCGTAGGCCGATGCCTCTGCCATGGCGGGGGTCGGGTCGATTTCAGTCCGGATTGGCAGGAAACCCGACAGCGGTACCCCGCGATACCCAGCAAGAACTTCACTAAGATAACCGGCCTGCGCGGCATTCGCAGCCTCGAACAAGGGCTTGCGACGTGCAAAACCTTCCTTCCGGGCGGCAGCTTTGCGGACGGCCAGATCGGTCACAGCAAAACTGCCGCCGCGAGGCCCAGAAACGCGAAAAAGCCCACGACATCGGTTACCGTCGTCACAAAGGCACCAGAGGCAAGGGCCGGGTCAACCCCAGCACGTTCCAGCAGGATCGGTATGCCGGTGCCCGCCAGCCCCGCCACCACCATGTTGATCACCATCGCGGTCGCAATCACATAGCCAAGTGCTGGCGAGCCAAACCAGACGATGCCGACCACGCCCATGATCACGGCAAAAATCAGACCGTTGATCAGCCCCACCAGGCATTCACGCCGGATCACCCGCCAGACGTTCGAGCCTGTCAGATCGCGCGTGGCAATGGCGCGCACGGCCACTGTCAGACTTTGGGTTCCCGCATTGCCGCCCATCGACGCCACGATCGGCATCAGCACAGCCAGCGCGACAAGCTGCGCAATTGCCGCCTCGAACTGAGCGATGACCATGGACGCGGCGATGGCAGTGATCAGATTGACGCCCAACCAGGGCAAGCGCTGCTTTGTCGTTTCGATCACCCGATCCGACAATGACCCTTCGCCGACACCGGCCAGACGCAGGATGTCTTCCTCGTGTTCGTCGTCCAGCACGGCCATGGCGTCATCAATGGTGATAACCCCGATCAACCGCCCCTCGTCGTCGACCACAGGTGCCGAAATCAGATGGTACTGGTTGAATGCATAGGCCACGTCGCCCTCGTCGCGCATCGCGGGAATGACCTGAAACGTATCTTCAAGGATCGCCTTGAGCGGCGTAGCACGCTTGGACCGCATAAGCTTGCCCAAGGTCACATTGCCCACCGGATGCAGGCGCGGATCGACCATGACGATGTGGTAGAATTGATCGGGCAAATCCTCCTCGGGGGTCTTGCGCAAATAATCAATCGCTTCCCCCACGGTCCAATGCTCGGGGGCCATCACGACCTCTCGCTGCATCAACCGGCCTGCGGAGTATTCCGGATAGGTCAGTGCCTGCTCAACCGCGACCCGGTCCGCGTCTTCCAGCGCGCCCAGAATGGTTTCGGCCTGTGCGTCCTCAAGATCTTCGATCAGGTCGACGACATCGTCGCTGTCCATGTCCCGCACGGCATCGGACAGGACTTCGGGCTTCAGGATACCGATGACTTCCTCGCGGATCGATTCATCAAGCTCCGACAGGATCTCGCCATCGAATTCGCGGTCGTAAAGCCGTATGAGTTTGGTCCGCTCAAAGCTGCTGATCTGCTCCAGAAGGTCGGCGATGTCGGCGGCGTGCAGCGGCTCCATCAGCTCGGTCAGACGGACCGCATCGTCAATCTCTACGGCATAGAGAATCGACGCGACGGTCCGCGGGTTCAGCGGATTTGCTTCGCTGTCGTCATCCGTCTTGGGGGCCAGTTCCAGTTCCTGTATCTCGTCTGACATGACACGCCCCCTTTGCTGCTTGCGCAGACCTTATGCGGCAGTCAGACAGGTTACAATGGCGCGAAAAGATGCGGCGCAAAAAGATGCAGCAGCCCGATTGTTCGTCTGCGCACGGAACGTTAGGTTGCCCCATGACCGATCACATTCTTCTTCTGGGACAGACCCTCCGCTTCACCGGCAATCCACTGACTGACAGCTGGGAAGATGCGGTCCGGATCGACAGCTCTGGCGGTGTCTTGCTTGCTGGTGGCCACATTGTCGATGTGGGCGACGGGGCCGTGCTGCGCCGTGCGCACCCCAAAGCGGCAATCACAGATTACGGCGACGCACTGATCTGTCCGGGTTTTGTGGATGCGCATGTGCACTATCCACAAACGGCCATCATCGCGAGCTGGGGCAAGCGGCTGATCGACTGGCTGAACCTCTATACCTTTCCCGAAGAGATGCGGCTTGCCGATCCCGCCTATGCGGCAGACATTGCGGGCCGCTATCTGGATCTGACGCTGGATCACGGCACGACAACTGTCTGTTCCTACGCCACCATCGCCCCCCACAGCGTCGACGCGATTTTCACCGCAGGTGCCGCGCGCGATCTGCGCATCGTCGCGGGCAAAACCTGCATGGACCGCAACGCGCCCGCTGGCCTGCGCGACACAGCGCAATCGGCCTATGATGACAGCAAGGCGCTGATAGCGCGCTGGCAGGGCACGGGCCGTGCCACCTATGCGATCACCCCGCGCTTCACGCCCACCTCAACCCCCGATCAACTGGCGGCCTTGGGGACTTTGTGGGCGGAACACCCCGATTGCCTGATGCAAACGCATCTCAGCGAACAATTGGACGAAATCGCCTGGGTCCAAAGCCTGGAACCACAGGCGCGCGACTACCTGGACACCTATGAACAGCATGGTCTGGTCGGGGAGCGTGCCGTCTTTGGCCACGCAATACACCTGACACCGCGCGAGATTGACCGCATTTCCGATGCCGGCGCGGCTTTGGTGCATTGCCCGACCTCGAACACCTTCATCGGATCGGGGCTGTTCGATCTGGCGGGGCTGGCGGCTCGCCGAATCCCGCTGGGGCTCGCGACCGATACCGGCGGCGGGTCGTCGTTTTCGATGCTGCGCACCATGGCCGCAGCCTACGAAATCGGACAATTGCGCGGCACGCCGGTGCACGCGGCCGAGTTGCTATGGCTCGCCACCGCAGGGTCCGCCCGCAGCCTGCATCTGCATCACCAGATCGGCACGCTGTCGCCGGGCCATGAGGCCGACATCACGATCCTTAATCTTGCCTCGACCCCCGCCATCGCCCAACGCAGCCAAAATGCGCAATCCGTCTGGGACATGGTGTTTGCGACAATCATGATGGGCGATGACAGGGCCATCAAAGACACTTGGATAAACGGCAAAAGACGCACCTGACCACTGATTCATTTTGCCAAATAAACTCCCCGCGGAGCGTCCCACCCTCTCAGCCAACCTTGCCGATCTGAAATCCAGGGCTCACCTGTCACCAAGCACCTGCAAAAAGAATGCGGCGCAGCCGCTCCGTTTTCTCAGATCAGCAAGGCGCTGCAAGCACCATCACCCAGATCCGGTCTGGCCCTTGGAACAAACCGAAGGCCGCAGCTTTCTTGTGGATCATGTTGCGGTAGTGGCCCTTTGACGCGGTCCAACCCTTCATCACCTGGGCCAGATCGCGCTGCCCCTTGGCAATATTCTCGGCGACGAAACACCACGTATATCCCTGGCTTTTCACCCGGTCGCCCACGCTGGATCCGCTGCGTCCTTGATGGGCGAAATAGCGGTGCCGCGCCATGTCAAGCGCATGCGCCTTGGCGGCAGCCTCCAGCTTGGGGGAATAAGCAACGGGAGGCACCGATTTCGACGCCCGCAGCGCGTTCAACTCTTGGGTCGCCGCGGGGTTCGCAAAGGCGGGCCCGTAAAGCATTGCCAGTACCGCGATAAAGATCACCATAGTTTTCATAACTGATCCCTCAATTTCACAACCATCTCGTTCTGACGCATGATCTGCGCCTGAAGGTCGATGGTTTGCAATTGCCCATCCAAGACCACTCGGCGACCCTCGACGATCAAATCGCGCACCGTTGTCGGACCGGCCAGAAGCAATGCGGCCGGGTCCCAACTGCCCGCGCTCTGCAAGCCGCTTACGTCCCATATCGCGATGTCGGCACGGGCCCCCACGGCGATGCGCCCGCATTCAGGGCGGCCTAGAACATCCGCACCGCCGCGCGTGGCGATCTCAAGCGCTTCACGCGCGCTCATCGCGTCGGCCCCGCGCGACACCCGCTGCAGCAGCATCGCCTGTCGCGCCTCGGCAATCAGGCTGCCCGCATCATTGCTGGCAGAACCGTCCACCCCAAGGCCGACGCGCACGCCCGCGTCGCGCATCGCACGCACCGGGGCGATGCCTGATCCAAGCCGACAGTTCGAACAGGGGCAATGCGCGACCCCGGTGCCGGTCTGCGCAAACAGGTCAATCTCGCTTTGGTCCAGCTTGACCGCGTGGGCGTGCCAGACGTCCGGTCCGACCCAACCCAGTTCTTGGGCGTATTGACCAGGGCGGCACCCGAAATGAGCCAGAGAATAGGCGATATCTTCATCGTTTTCAGCAAGATGCGTGTGCAGCATCACGCCCTTGTCCCGCGCCAGCAGGGCCGTGTCCCGCATCAGGCCCTGACTGACCGAAAAAGGCGAACAGGGCGCGATGCCGACGCGGCACATCGACGCCTCGGACGCATCGTGGAACGCGTCGATCACGCGGACGCAGTCGCGCAGGATGGCATCCTCGGCTTCGACCAGAATGTCCGGCGGGAGCCCGCCATTGCTTTGACCGATGCTCATCGCGCCGCGGGTGGGCTGGAAGCGCAGGCCGATTTCGGCAGCGGCATGAATGGTATCCTCCAGCCGCGATCCGTTGGGAAAAAGATACAAGTGATCCGCGCTAAGCGTGCAGCCTGACAGGGCCAATTCCGCCAGACCAATCTGGGCGGACACGAACATGTGGTCCGGCGACAACCGCGCCCAGATCGGATAAAGCGTTCTGAGCCAGCCAAACAGCAATGCGTCTTGCCCGCCGGGCACTGCTCGGGTCAGCGTCTGGAAAAGATGGTGGTGGGTGTTCACAAGCCCCGGCGTCACGACGCAACCGCCCGCGTCAATGACATCGCCCTGCGTCGCCAGACCATGCCCCACTGCGGCAATCGCCCCGTCGCGGACCAGAATATCCGCACCGGACAATTCGCGCCGGGTATCGTCCATGGTCAGAATATGGTCCGCGCCCCGAACCAGCAGATCGGTCACGGCCCGGCGCGCTGTAAAAGCGCCAGCGCCTGCGCGTGGATTTCCGCGTTTGCCGCAGCAAGAATACGGCCGCCATTATGCGCGGGCCCGCCTTGCCAATCGGTGACGATGCCGCCTGCCGCCTGAACCACGGCGATGGGGGCATGAACATCATAGGGCTGCAACCCCGCCTCGATCACCAGATCAACCTGACCGGCAGCCACCAATGCATAGGCGTAGCAGTCCATGCCGTACCGGGTCAGCCTGGCTTGCTGCGACACTCGCGCGAAAGCGGTGCCTTCGATGGCGCTGCCCACTTCCGGGAATGTCGTGAACAAGGTCGCCAGCGACAAATCCCGCGGCGCGCGGGTGGCCAAAGCATGTGTGCCGCCGGGGCCGGTCACAGTCGCGCCCTGCGGCGTTCCGATGAACCGTTCGCCGATATAGGGTTGATCGATGATGCCGAAAATCGGACCGGCGTTATCGGACAAGGCGATCAAGACTCCCCAGGTCGGCGTGCCGGAAACGAAACCGCGCGTGCCGTCGATCGGATCAAGCACCCAGTCCAGCCCGGATGTGCCTGCCACGGTGCCATATTCCTCGCCCAGGATGCCATCGTCTGGCCGTTCCGCCGCAAGGATGTCGCGCATTGCGCGTTCGGCGGCGCGGTCCGCTTCGGTTACGGGGTCATAGCCGCCCGCGACCTTGTTATCGGTCGGCAGACTGGCGTTGCGAAAATACGGCAAGGTGGCCGCGCGGGCGGCATCGGCAAGCAGATGACCCACCCGGACCACATCGGCATCAAAGGAAGGATGTTGTTTCATACAATCCGGCGTGCCATCTTCATCCCGCCAATGCAAGATCACCGTGTCGGTCAGGTGTCGGAAAACGTATCAGATGTCAGGCGACATCACTTAGGACACGGGCCAGTTCAAACAACCGTCGGCGTTGATTTTCCGGGATCGCATAGTAAGAGCGCACCAGATCCATTGCTTCCTTGTCGCCGATCAGATCGGCAGGAATATTTTCGGGAACATGGTCATGGCCGGTGTTCTCATTCTCCAGCCCTTCGAAGAAATGTGCCACGTTCACGTTCATCGCACCTGCAATGTCCCACAACCGCGAGGCGCTGACACGATTTGCGCCAGTCTCATATTTCTGGATCTGTTGAAATTTGATCCCCACCAGTTCAGCCAGCTTTTGCTGGGTCATACCGGCCAGCCAGCGACGCTGCCTGATCCGCTTTCCTACGTGAACGTCAACTCTGTGAGGCATTTTTTTATCTTTCCAGCATTGAGCACTTATATTTGCACAAATCTTTACATCATAGAGGATCGAACTAGCTCAATCGCGTCTGTTTGTAACCTTCAACTTACAAATATACTGGCTGTTCGCAAATAAAATGAAAATTTATTATCTGAATCCGTTCGTCTAAAATCACCGGGCGCTTTAATCTGCGCTGGTCTGCGTTGTGTAAAAAAGCTCCGGCACATCCTATCCGGGTAAACACACGTTAGCAACGAAAACGCGTCTTGGATATCAACTTCTCAAATTTTTCATCCCGGTGGGGATTTGGGCGCACCGACGCCCGGAATGCTGTTTTTTCACGCGACACCTAACGGCAAAACATATTTAGATTCAGAATGTTAATATGGGCTTGCAGCAAATGTTCGTCGACCACAGCGGTTGGCAGTTTTTTGCCAAATCAATCTAAAATAACCGTCATATCCCGTGATCAGAGAGCTTACTGGTCCAAGCCAATGCGTTTTTCGATAAAAAAAGAATCACGAGACAGCTCAATGCGCACAATCGTCCCCATTTTGCGACATCCTCAGGCACGCCGCGCCGTTACACGAAAATATACAGGTCACTTCCCCCTGCCTCACCCCTCGTTATGTGCGCTCAGTGCAAAAAAACCGCCCTGGCAGCCCGCTTGCGCCTGCTTTCCCGGCGTTTCCCTTTTCAACGAAGGGTACTGCTGGCAAAACTTAGCCATTTTATAGACTAAACCCTTGAAAAGGGGGCTGGCACCGCCGATATTCAACGCAATACCGAAGTCGGATTACCGGGTTCGCACATTTCTAACTATTGGAGGACTTTCATGGCTGACGTGAACACCATCCGGTCCGCGACCGGATCCCGCAGCGCCGCGATCGACGAGGGCCTGCGCACCCATATGAACAAGGTGTACGGGACCATGTCGATTGGCATGCTCATCACCTTTGCCGCTGCATGGGCCATTTCCGGTCTTGCAGTGACCAGCGATCCGGCGGCCGCCGTCGCGCAGATCGGGACCGACAAATATCTGACGTCCTTTGGGTCGGCGATCTATATGTCGCCGCTGAAGTGGGTCGTGATGTTCGCCCCGCTGGCCTTTGTATTTGGCCTTGGTGCCGCGATGAACAAGATATCTGCCGCGACTGCACAGACGATGTTCTATGTCTTTGCCGCCGTCATGGGTGTGTCGATCAGTTCGATCTTTCTGGTGTTCACCGGATATTCGATCATTCAGATCTTTTTGATCACCTCGATCGCCTTTGCGGGCCTTTCGCTGTGGGGTTACACCACTAAGAAAGACATCTCGGGTTGGGGCAGCTTCCTGATCATGGGTGTGATTGGCCTGATCGTCGCATCGGTTGTGAACATCTTTTTGGGTTCCCCTGCATTGGTCTTCGCGATTTCGGCGATCGGTGTGCTGATCTTCGCGGGTCTGACCGCGTATGACACGCAGAACATCAAGAACACCTATCTGGCCCATGCCCATCATGGCGACCAGGAGTGGCTGAAGAAGTCCGGGATCATGGGCGCGCTAAGCCTGTATCTGAACTTTATCAACATGTTCATGATGCTGCTGCAGCTGTTCGGCAACCGCGAATAAGCACCTGACGTTCCTCTGCGGGATTACGAATGAGCGCCCATCGGAGAGTTCCGGTGGGCGTTTTTTTGTACGCGCGGACGCGTTGTTCTGTGAGCGGCGCTGGCCTGGCATGCGTTAGGCTCTGATTTCACGTTCAAAGGACGCCCGCCATGCTTGAACTAAGACCAAATTGCGAAATGTGCGACAAAGACCTGCCGCCCGACGCGACCGATGCCCGGATCTGTTCCTATGAATGCACGTTTTGTGCGGCCTGCGTGGACGGTGTGCTGGAAAACGTCTGCCCTAATTGCTCCGGTGGCTTTGTGTCGCGTCCGATCAGGCCCAAGCTGGACCGCCGCATCGGGATAGGCCTTGCGCATCAGCCCGCCTCGACCCGGCGGCGCAGTCTGAAGCACTCCCTCGAAGACATCGCGAGGCTGACGGCAACGACGAAGGACATTCCCCCGCAGGAGCGATAGCTGGGGATTCATTGTCTGCGAAAATCAGAGCCCCAAGATATCGCGCAAATGTGGCAGATGGGAATGGGCAATCAAGCCGTTTTACCAGCCTAATGTGGTCCTGACCAAAGGCTATCGCCTTTGCCTTCACTGGCGACGCGCTAGGCCACGGTATCAAACAACTGTCCCACGCCCGCAGTGAACAGCATCGCCACCACGCCCCAGATCACTGCACGCAGGATGGCCGGGCCAAGCGGCGCGCCGCCAAGACGGGCACCGCCGCCGCCCAGAAGAACCAGCGCCAACACAGCCACCACCGCAATCGCCGCAATGTCCATGAAAGCGGGGGCGATCAGGGCTGCGACGAGGGGGAACGCCCCGCCAATTCCGAAAGCCATGGCCGACGCACCCGCCGCTTGCAACGGATTTGCCTGACCTGCCAGCCCGAACATGCCCAGTTCTTCGCGGGCATGCGCCCCCAGCGCATCATGGTGCGTCAATTGGGTGGCCACCTTGATTGCCAAAGTCGCATCGACACCGCGGCTCTCAAGCCCCTCTGCCAACTCTTCCAGTTCGTAATCCGGGTCATCTTGCAGGGCGACGCGTTCACGTTCCAGATCCGCGTTCTCGACGTCGGACTGGGCTGAAACCGATACGTATTCCCCCGCGGCCATCGACAGTGCCCCGGCCGTCAGTCCGGCGAATCCCGTCAACACCACATTGCCGGACGTCATCCCAGCGGACGTCACCCCGACCAGCAGGCTTGACATCGACACGATGCCATCGTTGGCACCCAGCACAGCCGCCCGCAGCCAGTTGCTGCGATTGATGTAGTGACCTTCTTTGGGCATCGGTATGCTTTCAGAGGTGGGGGACGACAATGGCGTCCTCGCAACGCAAAAGACCGCACACGAGGGGTGCGGTCTTCAAGTCGCGAGGTCAGGCAGATCTTACTTGATCTTGCCTTCCTTGTATTCAACGTGCTTGCGCACAACAGGGTCGTATTTTTTGATGACCATCTTTTCGGTCATGGTGCGCGCGTTCTTTTTGGTAACGTAGAAATGGCCTGTGCCCGCGGACGAGTTCAGACGGATCTTGATCGTGGTTGGCTTCGCCATAGTCGTTCTCCTGCAACAACGAGATGGCCGCTGATCGACCCGAACTCGTGAAATCCTGAGATTTGGGTTCTAGTCACGCCTGCGCCCGAGTCAACCGCTATTTCCCGACCTCTGCGGAAAGGCGGCGGAAAATTCGAATTTTCCGGATCGGAATTTTTGAAAAATTCCGGGTGGCCGTCATGAAAGTTGCGCGGAAAGCCTGTAAGCCGGATTTTGTCCCTGCAATCGCAGGGGATGACCATTCCTCTGACCATACAGTTGCCTGCATGGCTATAGCTGCCAACCCGGACCTGCTGGGGCAGAAGTGGCCCCGCTTTGGCTGTTGCCAGCCGCGGCACGCGGTCCCTATTTGGCATTGCTCCCGGTGGGGCTTGCCCTGCCGAAGGTGTTGCCACCCTCGCGGTGCGCTTTTACCGCACCGTTTCACCCTTACCACCCCACGGTATCGGTCGCCCGACCTATGGGGAGGCGGTATATTTTCTGTGGCGCTGTCCGTCGGGTTACCCCGCCCGGGCGTTACCCGGCACCGTTTCTTCTGGGAGTCCGGACTTTCCTCGACCCTGTTGCCAGGCCCGCGGCCATCCAGCCTTCCGCGCGTTTCAGCCCTAGCGTTTCAGAGCGACCGGGGTCAATCTGTTTTGGGCCTAGGATGCCTCCGGCGGGGATTTATTTCCATTTGGATGATGACGGGTGGCACAGATTCAGATCTGCCGCGCAGAGCGGCCCTGTGCGCCACGGGGCAAACCGCAGCCGGGTCGCGGTCAGCAGGGCGTGCTGATCGGTATCGGCGGTGTAGCCAAACGCCTTGGCGGCGGTCGTGAAATCTTGCTTCAAGCAACCGGTGACGGGTTCGCGTGGGGTACCCGTTGCGGCAAGCCCCTGTCGTGCCAGACGTGCCCAATCAAATCTGGGGCCCGGATCGCTCTTGCGGCCCGGAGCCATATCGGAATGACCGATCACACCGCCCGGTGCGATGTGCCACCTGTGCATGATGCCACGCAACAGCGATTCCAACGTGGTCATCTGGACCGCGCCGAAAGGGTGATCGCCCCGGTTGTCCAGTTCGATCCCGATGGAGCGGGAGTTAATGTCGTCTAGCCCGTGCCATTCTCCCTGCCCGGCATGCCAGGCACGTTGATCTTCGCTGACCATTTGGATCAGCTCACCCTGCGAGGTGATCAGGTAATGCGCGGACACTTCGGCCTCGGGGTCACTCAGCCGCGCGAGGGCGGCGTCGGCGCTTTCCATGGCGGTATAGTGGATCACGATCAATGAGGGCCGCAGCCCGTTCCGTCGCGGCCCGTAATTTGGCGACGGATGTTGGATCACCCCGGTGATCACGCGGCTTTAGCCTTCGACGCGCTTGCGGTAGGGGCTGGGATCCCAGTTGCAGGCGAAACCATCGCCGTCCGGATCCATGCCGGCACGGTCCTTTTCAGGGCCGCCTGCATTCAGAAATGCCATCTGCGCCTGATCGGGGTGGCTGAATTCGGCGCAGGCGCGCGCGAACTTGCGCTCTTTGTTAAAGCTGCGGCGCGGATAGAGCGCGGTGCCGACGGCCTGCTTGTTCTGCAGCGCATAGGCCACGATATTCGGCCCCGAATCAGCGCGGTCAGGCAAGGCTTCGGGCTGGACGACGCGGTACTGCGCGCGGTTGGCTGCAATCCGGGCAGCGTCGCCTTCAATGCTGCGCTCGCCTGCGACCACGTCAAAGTTATTCTCGCGCGAGATGCCTTCGGCATTCAGCACCGGCGGCGGCGGGTTCGACGGGCTGGCGTTCAACGGTTCAAGCCCGGAATTGGTCGCGGGCTCGCTGCCCAGACCGCCGGGGCGGGTCGCGGCGAGAATCCGCGCGGTTTCAGCTGCTGTTGCCGCAGCCGACCCGTCATTGACTGAGCCCAGCGCCGTAGCGCTGACTGGTGCCGGCGCTGGCATGCCGGTTTGCGCCGCCCCGGTCAATGCAGCGTCACGCTGCATCTGCTGCGTTTCAAACGCGCTGTCAAAACCGGCACCCCGTCCACTGTCAGGTATTGCGGGTTGGCAGGCCGAAAGGGCCACGCCCATGGCCAAAAGAAGGGAAACACGTGTGATCATCGGACCTGCTTTTTTATCTGTTCTGCTGTGCAGCGCGTCTTTTACCACCATTTTTCAGGCTTGGCTACAAACCCCGCCGCCTGTTCCAACGCATAGGCGGTTGACAGCAGATCGGCCTCTTCCCACGGTCGCCCGATCAGCTGCAGGGCCAAGGGCAACCCTTGCGCGTTGGTACCGGTGGGCAGGGCGATGCCCGGCAATCCTGCAAGGTTGACGGTCACGGTAAAGACGTCGTTCAGATACATCGCCACTGGATCGGCATCGGTCATTTCGCCAAGTCCAAACGCGGCAGAGGGTGTCGCAGGGGTCAGGATGCTGTCGATCCCGGTGGCAAAGACGTCTTCGAAATCCTTCTTGATCAGGGTGCGGACCTTGCGCGCGCGGTTGTAATAGGCGTCGTAAAATCCGGCGCTCAGAACATAGGTGCCGATCATCACGCGGCGCTGCACTTCGGGTCCAAAGCCCTCGGCGCGAGTCTTTTCGTACATCTCGGTGATGCCGTCGCCCTGATCCAGCTTGGCGCGGTGGCCATAGCGGACACCGTCATACCGGGCCAGATTCGATGACGCCTCGGCCGGGGCGATGACGTAATAGGCCGGAAGCGCATATTTCGTGTGCGGCAACGAGATATCGATAATTTCAGCCCCGGCAGCGCGCATCATGGCAATGCCGTCTGCCCACAGCTTTTCGATCTCTTCGGGCATGCCGTCCATGCGGTATTCGCGCGGGATGCCGATTTTCTTGCCGCGGATATCGCCGGTCAGCGCCGCTTCGAAATCCGGCACAGCCAGATCGGCCGAGGTGCTGTCTTTTGCGTCATATCCGGCCATCGTCCCCAGCATGATCGCGGCGTCGCGCACTGATTTGGTCATCGGCCCGGCCTGATCCAGCGAGGACGCAAACGCCACCACTCCCCAGCGTGAACAGCGTCCATAGGTCGGCTTGATCCCGACGGTTCCGGTAAACGCCGCAGGCTGCCGGATCGATCCGCCCGTATCGGTACCCGTCGCCGCAAGGCACAGGTCTGCGGCCACCGCCGCTGCCGATCCGCCCGACGATCCCCCCGGCGTCAGTTGCGTGGCATCGCCTGCACGCCGCCAGGGGTTGACCGCGTCGCCATAAACCGACGTTTCATTCGACGACCCCATGGCGAATTCGTCCATGTTCAGCTTGCCCAGCATCACGGCCCCGGCGTCAAACAGGTTCTGCGACACTGTGCTTTCATATTGCGGCAGGAAACCCTGCAAGATGCGCGATCCGGCCTGAGACGGCACACCCTTGGTGCAAAACAGGTCCTTGATCCCGATCGGCAGACCGCACATCGCAGGCGCATCTCCGACCTTGATCCGCGCATCGGCGGCCCGTGCCTGATCCATCGCCAGATCGCTTGTGCGGTGCACAAAGGCGTTCAACGCGCCGGCCCCGTCGATCGCCGACAGGCACGCAGCCGTCAGGTCAACCGACGTCACATCGCCCCTGCGCAGCGCATCGCGGGCGTCCGCCAAGCCAAGTTCATTCAGATCAGCCATTATTCCACCACCTTGGGCACTGCAAAAAACCCTTCGCGCGCATCGGGCGCATTGGCCAGCACCTTGTCCTGTTGGTCGCCATCGCACACCACGTCGGCACGCCGTTTCAGGGTCTGCGGCGTCACGGATGTCATCGGTTCTACGCCGTCGATGTTGACTTCGTTCAGTTGCTCGATGAAGCCCAGGATCGTGTTGAATTCCTGCGCCAGCGCAGGCAATGCGTCGGGGTTGACCTTGATACGGGCAAGTTTGGCCACCCGTGCGGCGGTTGTCTCGTCAATGGACATGGGTGCTCCTTGATGTGTCGCCTGCCGTTTACCGCCCCCCGCTGCGCCCTGCAAGTCTGGCGAGCCTCCGCAATGGCCTAAACACGCCACCACTGATTCATTTTGCCAATTAAACTCCCGCCGGAGGCTCCCCAAACCCGCTACATACGCTACAATCCCGTTCAGCATTCAAACGGGAGAAACACCATGAACATCATCTGGCTTGGCCACGGCAGCTTTCGCATCGAAATCGAAGATCAGGTGCTGCTGATCGATCCATGGCTGACGGGCAACCCGATGCTGCCAGACGGACATCACGCGGCAGCCCTGAAAGGGGCCACGCAAATTCTGGTGACCCACGGCCATTTTGACCACACGCAGGATCTCAAGATGGTTGCCGATACCACGGGAGCGCCGGTCGCGGGGATGGTGGAACTGATGGGCTATTTCGAAGGTCAGGGCGTGAAGAACACCACGGGCTTCAACAAGGGCGGGACGATCAAATGCGGTTCTGTCGCAGTCACGATGGTGCCTGCGTCGCATTCGTCGTCGGTCACCGTCGACGATAGCCCTGTGTACATGGGGGCGGAGACCGGGTTCATGATCGCGGGCGACGGTCACGTGATCTATGTGTCGGGTGACACCGGGATCATGGCCGATATGGCGTGGATGGGTGAGTATCACAAACCCGACATCGGCATCCTCAGCGCGGGCGGCTTCTATACGATGGACATGGCCGCAGCGGCCTATGCATCCAAAAAGTACTTCGACTTCAAGACGGTGATCCCCTGCCATTATCGAACGTTCGCGGCGCTTGAGCAATCGGCGCAGGTGCTTGTCGATGGCCTGCCCGGCGTCGACGTGATCGAACCTCAGGTGATGCAACCGATCAAGATCTAGGCCACCGCGGGCTGGCTATGGGCGTTTCTGAATGAAGAAATCCTTCAGCAACGCTTCGGCCTCGGCACTGCCGATCCCGTCATAAACATCGGGCCGGTGGTGGCATTGGGGGTGTGCAAACACCCGCGCACCATGTGCCACACCGCCCGACTTTGGATCGGATGCCGCATAATACAGCCGGTCCAGCCGTGCCGCCGCGATGGCCCCTGCACACATCGCGCATGGTTCAAGGGTGACGTACAACGCATGACCGCCCAACCGTTCAGACCCGACCACAGCGCAGGCCGCACGGATCGCCAGCACCTCGGCGTGGGCAGTGGGATCGTTCAATTCGCGGGTGCGGTTGCCAGCCTGCGCCACGATCTGCCC